>DATIDQ010000051.1:0-4802 GCA_035456205.1 Pseudomonadales bacterium | reverse complement strand
CCCACACCGCGCTCATCACCACCCTCCAGACCAAATGACCACTGCTGGCCAGACACCTGGATTGATGGATACGTCAGCTCATCTGCACGATTAAAAACAATACAGCGCGCTTTGTTATAAATTTTCTGTTTTGCCAGCGTGTAATCCTGCAAGCTGTCATAACGGTCCATATGGTCATCACTGATATTCAACACAGTGGCCACATCCGCCTGTAAAGAGAACGTCGTTTCCAGTTGGAAACTGGACAACTCCAATACGTAACAATCGATTTCTGCATCGATTGCCAGCATATCCAATACGGGTGTACCAAGATTTCCGCCAACCCCGGCACGCAAACCACAGGCTTTGGCCATGTCACCGACCAATGTTGTAACAGTACTTTTAGCATTGGAGCCGGTGATAGCAATAATCGGCTTTCTGGTCGCACGCACAAATAATTCAATATCACCGATAACCGGCACTCCCATCTGTATCGCCGCCTGCAATGCAGGCTCCATAATCGACACACCCGGGCTAGCAATAATTTCACTGGCATTGCATAACATGGATGCGTCCAGCTCACCACAATAAAAATCAGCATCCGGAAATAGTTTTCCAATATCGATCAGACCCGGCGGCGTTTCGCGGGTGTCGAACCAGGAAAAATTTTCCCTATGTGATTGCAAAAAACGGGCACACGACAGGCCGGTTTTACCCATCCCTATCACCGCCCGCTGTTTGCTATGTATTGGCACTTTTATTTTCCTAACGCAGTTTCAACGTAGCCAGACCAACCAACACCAGAATGACTGTTATGATCCAGAAACGGACAATCACCCGAGGCTCTGGCCATCCTTTCAATTCAAAATGATGATGAATTGGCGCCATACGAAAAATACGCTTGCCAGTTAATTTAAAGGAAGCCACCTGCAAAATAACCGATACCGTCTCCATCACGAATACGCCGCTCATGATGAAAAAAACAATTTCATGACGCACTATCACAGCGACCAACCCCAGCGCCGCACCCAACGCCAAAGCACCAACGTCGCCCATAAATACTTGCGCGGGATAGGTGTTGAACCAGAGAAAACCCAATCCAGCACCGATAAAAGCGCCGCAAAAAACAATCAGCTCCCCGGTGCCTGCCACATAGGGAAGATTCAGATACTGCGCAAATTTGATATTACCCACCAGATAAGCGAGCACCGCTAACGCGGCAGCAATCATGACTGACGGCATGATTGCCAGGCCATCCAGACCATCTGTCAGATTTACCGCATTACTGGAACCCACTACCACAAAATAAACCAGGGGCACATAAAACCAGCCAAGATCAATTGCAACATTTTTGAAAAATGGCACAAACAATTGCAGTTCAACCGGACTGGTTGCAGTGTTATACAGAAAAAGAGCAGCTCCAAGTCCGAACACGGATTGCCAGAAATACTTCCAGCGCGATGGCAATCCCTTCGAGTTTTTTTCAACCACTTTACGCCAATCATCTACCCAGCCAATAGCCGCAAAAAAAACAGTTGTCAGTAACACAGCCCAAACATAGCGGTTATCCAACCGACTCCACAGCAAAGTACTCATGCAAATTGATAACAGAATCAGCACACCACCCATTGTAGGTGTACCAGATTTTCCCAAATGGGTCTGGGGGCCATCTGTACGCACAGATTGTCCAATCTTGAGGCGCTGTAAATAATCGATAACCGCTGGCCCCATCAATAATGAAAACACCAATGCAGTAAGCACGCCCATGATCGCGCGGAACGTCTGGTATTTCACAACAGAAAATGCACCCAGATATTGCGACAAATAATCAGCTAGCCATATCAGCATGATGATCCTCCGGTCTCAATCAATGCATCAGCTACACGATCCATACCTGCACTGCGAGAACCTTTTATTAGAAATACCGAATTTTTTCCTGCCATTGCAATGCAGTGGTCTGCCAATAATTGCCAACTATCAAAGCAGGTAGCGCCTGCACCGAAGCTAATCGCAGCTGCGCGGGATAACTCGCCCACCACCAGAAAATGTTCAACACCAGCAGTCTTTGCATATACCCCGATTTCTGCATGCAGCAATCGTGCATCCACACCTAACTCACCCATATCACCCAACACCAGAATTTTTGTTCCATCGCAGGCCAGCAATGCATCAATCGCTATACGCACCGAAGCAGGATTTGCGTTATAGCTGTCATCAATCACAAGACATCCATTCACACCGCGTTTGCTTTGCAAACGCCCTTTGTAAGGTTTTGCCGCTTGCAAGCCACTCACAATTTCCTTGAATCCAATTTCGGCAGCCATGCAACATGCCGCTACCGCCAATGCATTGCCCACATTATGTTGCCCGAGAAATGCCAGATTCACTTTCTCGTGGTTATCGCCAGCATGCAAAACAAATGACACGCCATCCGCCGCTTGCGCAATATCAGAAGCATACAAATCTGCCATTTTTTTCATTGAATACGTGAACACACGAAAAGCAGGGCTCAATGAATCTTGCCAACTCGCAGTCCAGTCATTATCCAGATTGATAACAGCCACCCCGTTTTCTGCCAACCCCTCGAAAATTTCACGCTTGCCTTTGGCAACATTTTCTATCGACCCAAAACCCTCGAGATGTGCGGCAGCAACGTTAGTAACCAATGCAACATCCGGCCTGACCAATGTAGTGAGATAACGGATCTCACCAACAGCACTGGCACCCATTTCAATGACAGCACTGTCATTTTCTGCCGATAAGCGCAGCAATGTTAGCGGCACGCCAACATGGTTATTGAGATTACCGGCTGTCACTAATGGATTACCATTTTGAGCCAGAATAGCGGCGATCATTTCTTTCGTGGTCGTTTTACCAGCACTGCCAGTCAAGCCGATAATTTTTCCTGAAAACAGCCTTCGGTTAAGCCCGGCTATTTCACCCAAGGCATTAACTGTATTGTTAACCTTTAATTGTGGCAGTGAAATTTCCAGGTTTATTTCTTCAACAACTGCTGCAACAGCACCAGACTGCTCAACAGCAGGTAAAAATGCATGCGCGTCAAAGCGCTCGCCTTTTAACGCCACAAACACATCGCCAGTTTGCACTTTTCTACTATCTATACACACACCGGTAAAATTTATGTCTGCACCAGACCAGGATGCTCCACAAGCCTGCGCGACATCCACCAGCGATATTGCATGCATCACGCAACACCTCCAGCCAACGCGCCACGCCGCGCAGACAGCGCTGAATGCGCTTGGTCAATATCAGAAAATGGCATGCGCTTTCCTAGTATTTCCTGATAATTTTCATGTCCTTTGCCAGCTAACAACACCACATCACCCGCGCTGGCATTACCGATGGAATAGGCAATAGCCGCCGCCCTGTCCTCGATGACCTTGAAGCGATGACCAGAAAAACCCGGAACAATATCAGCAATAATATTGGCTGGCACTTCATCACGAGGATTGTCACTCGTCACTACAACCACATCAGATGCTGCCGCAGCAACCGCCGCCATCTGTGGACGTTTGCCGCGATCACGATTACCGCCACAACCAAAAACACACCAGAGTTGCTTCTTTACCTGCTCCCGCAATGCAACAAGAACTTTCTGCAATGCATCCGGTGTATGCGCGTAATCCACGACTACCAGAATATCGTCGCTATCCTTACTCACAATTTGCGTGCGTCCCGGCACGGCCTGCAACTGCGCAACAACCCCCAACACAGTTTGCAAGCTCATGCCGTGAGCACACAGGGTGGCTACCACTGCAAGAACATTGAGCAAGTTATATCCCCCCGGATACTTGCTCTGCAGTGCACCCCTTCCCCAGGGCGTACGGATACTGGCGTCAAGTCCCTGCCCAGTTACCTCGCAACGCTCCACTCCGAGATCGGCTGTCTTGTCATTCAGCGCATAAGACAACACCCTTGTGTCGCTATTACGCAGAAGACTCGTCAATTTTTTTCCATAGTCATCATCAAGATTAATCACTGCATGCTGCAGCGATGCACGTTCGAATAATTTTTGTTTGGCGGCAGCATAAGATTGCATATCGCCGTGATAATCCAGATGATCACGCGATAAATTGGTGAAAATAGCCGTATCAAAATGCACGCCATCCACGCGACCTTGATCCAATGCATGCGATGACACTTCCATCGCCACCATCTGCGCATTACGCTTTACCATGTCTGCCAGCAATCGTTGGTTGCTCAACACATCCGGCGTTGTTAATCCCGTTTCCCGCCGCTCTGTATCAGCAATCAAACCGCAACCCAACGTGCCAATAATGCCTGCGTTACCTGCTAACTGCTGCCACGTCTGCGCCAACCAGTGCGAACATGTTGTTTTACCATTGGTTCCTGTAATGCCCACCACTTTGCATGCCTGCGAGGGCGAACCATAAAAATTGTTTGCAATATCGCCCAGTTTTTTTGGTAAATCATCCAGCAAGAAAACATTTTTCGTACTGGACACTACCCCGGCACGCGAACGATCCACCACAATCGCCACTGCACCATTATTCAATGCCTGTTCGATATGTGAATTAATAACCTCATTTGCTGATAGCGCAAAAAAAACATCATTCGCACACACCATGCGACTATCAAGACGCAGATCAGCTATTGCTGCGCCAGCCAATGCATCACCAAACCATGTTTGCAGATGAGCAGCAGGCGTCATCATGCCGCCACCTTACCCACTACAGGCGTTTTTATAGTGTCGGGGGTTTTCTTGTCTGCCGTTTTCTGAGTGTTTGGTGTTGCTGGCTGCACATCATCCGGCACCGCACCCATTAGTTGAAGCACGCCCT
>DATIDQ010000050.1:0-22027 GCA_035456205.1 Pseudomonadales bacterium | reverse complement strand
CGCCAACTGGCATCAGCAATAATACGGTTGCCATAATCGGCAAAAAGAAACGATTGAAGTAGGGCGGCCCGACAGAAATTTTCCCCCAATCCATTGCATCTGCAATCAGTGGATACAAGGTGCCGAGGCAAACAATCGCCAGCATAATCACCATCAGGCAACTGTTGAGCAGCACAAACATATCGCGTGATAAAAACCGGTAACCGGATGAAGGTGCAGTGGGTGCACGCAGCGCAAACAGTGTCAGCGAACCACCGATAACAATAGCGAGAAATGCCAGAATAAATGTGCCACGGGTAGGATCACTGGCAAAAGCATGTACCGATGTCAGCACCCCGGAGCGCACCAGAAATGTGCCGAGCAAACTGAGAGAGAAAGCAAAGATAGCGAGCAACAGTGTCCAGCTGGAGAACAGTTTTCGTTTGTCGCTGGCTGCCAGAGAATGTAAAAGTGCAGTGCCTGCAAGCCATGGCATGAAAGAAGCATTTTCTACCGGATCCCAGAACCACCATCCGCCCCAGCCAAGTTCGTAATAAGCCCACCAGCTGCCAAGAGCGATACCGACAGTCAGGAAAGACCACGCCGCGTTTGTCCATGGTCGAACCCAGCGTGTCCATGCATTGCTGATGGATGTATGAGTGGCTGAATCGGTTTCCAGCAATGCGGCAATGGCAAAAGCAAATGGCACAGCAAAACCCACATAGCCGCAGTACAGCATCGGTGGATGAATGACGAGGCCAAAATCCTGCAGCAATGGATTCAGGTCACTGCCTTCGCTAGGGACAAATGGCAAATTGCGTGTGAATGGATTGGATGTAAATAGTGTGAATGCGCCGAAGCCTGAAGCAATCAAACCCAGTACGCTAAGGATGCGTGTCCGCAATATTATTGGCAGTGCGCGAGATCGCAGTGCAAAAACAGCGCTCCACAAAGACAGTACCAATAACCATAGCAGTAATGAACCTTCATGCGCTCCCCAGGTTGCACTGACTTTGTAATAAGTGGGCAATTGTGTATTGGAATTGTTGGCAATGTATTGCAGTGAAAAATCATCGGTTACAAAACAATACACTAGCGTTGTAAAACTGGCGCTGATTAATACGCAGTTGATTAAAGAAAGCGGTGCAGCGAGTCGCAACCAGCCTGCAGCATTGATATAACGACCTTGCAGATAACTGCCTGCCATCGGCAGAATGCCTTGCACAACAGACAGGCAAAAAGCGAGGATAAGACAGTAGAGGCCGAGTTCAGGAATCATCAGGTTTTCTGGTGCCGGTTTTATGGTTGGGGGTGCGTAGCAGGTTTAGGCGCGTTCAGATTCTTCATGCTTTCCCTGATTTCTGGTGGTGTGTAGTTTTCATCATGCTTGGCCAGAACTTCTGTCGCGGTAAATACAGTGCCATTCCATTTGCCTTTAGCTATCGCTGCCTGTTCTTCAGCAAACAGATCCGGCAGAATGCCGGTATAAATCACTGGAATACTGTGCTGGCCGTCGCCAATAGCGAAATGCACATCGAGACTGTTGCTAGCGCGTTGGATGCTGCCTTTATCCACAAAACCGCCGAGCCGGATCTCGCGATTCGCTGGCGCCTTGCCATTCAGGATATCGGCTGGTGGAAAAAACAGGTTCATATTTTCACGCAGCGCAAAAATCATCAGGCCAATTGCGATACTGGATGTCACGATGATGGCGACAATGATGAGCAAGCGCTGTTTGCGAACAGGATGCATGTTTATTGCTCCCCGGTCAGTTGGCGCAGGGTGCTTTCTTTCAAAATACTTGCCTTCAGCTGTGCCTGACGGGATAGCGGCAGCCAGACTAATGCGGCGAGTACAGCAAAACCGATGCCGTAAGCACTCCATACATAAGCGCCATGGCCATTCATAAAAAACAGATCATGCAGCGATTCAAAATACATCAGCGTTTTTCTCTTAACAAATCTTGCAGCCAACGACTATTGCGCTCGTTAGCGAGAATATCGCAACGCAGATTCAGCAACAGCAATACAGCGTATAACAGATAAAAGCCTGCAATCATGATCAGGAGCGGGTAGAGCATGGTGCCGTGAATAGTAGGCGCAGATGTCAGTTTCAATGATGCGCCCTGATGCAGCGTATTCCACCAATCGACGGATTTATAGATGATCGGAATATTCACCATGCCGACGATAGCCAACACACTGGCCGCACGGTTGCCGCTGTCACTGTTCTGGTAGGCATTGGCCAATGCCATAACGCCCAGATACAGAAAAAACAGGATCAGCATGGAGGTGATGCGCGCGTCCCATTCCCACCAGGTGCCCCAAGTGGGTTTTCCCCAGATGGAGCCGGTGACCAGCGCGAGAAATGTCAAAGCGGCGCCGATAGGTGCAGCGGCCCGTAACGTCCAGAAGGCGAGTTTCATGCGCCAGATCAGCCCGATGCAGCCGGCTAATGCCATGAGGTAGTAACCAGCCAAGGCCAGGAATGAAACAGGGACATGGAGGTAAATGATGCGGAAGCTGTTGCCCTGGCGAGCATCTTCCGGCGCAAAAGCCAGGCCCCATACAGTGCCAGTGACGATCAATATTGCAGTGAGTACGGAGAGCCATGGCAGCAGTTTGCCGCTCATCTGGTAAAACCAGGGCGGTGAACCCCAGCGGTGAAACCAGGTTTTTAATATAGAAAATACATTATATTTGTTTTCTAACATTATGATTCCACAGCAATTCGTAAGCCAGCCATGACCACCAAAGGGGATAGCCCCAGCGCTAGCAGTGCAAAAGCGCCGAGCATCGCCAACTGGCCAGCTGGAAATATGCCAGCCGCAGCCTGCACAGTGGCGCTCGCACCGAATATCAACACGGGGATATAAAGCGGCAAGACAATCACAGCGATCAACAGGCCGCCGCGCCGCAGGCTGACAGTCAGTGAAGCGCCGATAGCGCCTATCAACGACAGACTCACAGTGCCCAGCGCGAGTGACAGCATCAGGACCGGTATGGCAAGTGACGGCAAGGATAGCATCATGCCCAGAAGCGGCGAAATCAGTACTAACGGCAGTCCGGCAAACAACCAGTGCACCAGTACCTTGATCCAGACTATGCCGTACAGTTCGTTCGGCAATAGCAGGTATTGTTCCAGCGTGCTGTCGTCATAATCACGGCGGAACAGCATATCAACCGACAGCAAACTGGCCAGTAGCGCGGCTACCCACAACATGCCAGGTGCAATGGCGGCGAGCTGGGTTTTATCCGTGCCAATGCCGAGTGGCACGAGCGCAATCACCATCAGGAAAAACGCGACCGGGTTAATGGCATCTGCCAGGTTGCGCCAGGCCAGTTGCCATTCGCGTTGGAGTGTCGCTAACAGAATGCTCATGCAGCGGCGCCCAGTGTCAAGGTCTTGTGCGGTAGGTCCATGTTTTCCATACCGTGATGCGTTGTCATCACAACTATGCCGCCGCGTTCTATCTGCAACCGCAAACATTGCAGGATAGGTGCAAAACCTTTTGCATCAATTGCTGTAAATGGTTCATCCAGTAGCCAGAGTTTATGGCGGCTGAACATCAAACGCGCCAGTGCAGTGCGACGTTGCTGACCGGCAGACAGTTGGTGGCAAGGGATATCCGTTTTACTGCGCAAACCCAGCGCTTGTAATGCTGAATCAATTTGTTCATCAGTCACGTCAGCGCAGCGGGCATACCACTGCAGATTTTCGCGAGCGGTGAGCTGGGCTTTCAAGGCGGGTTGATGCCCGAGGAAAAGAATATCTTGCGCATACACGGGCCATTGCTGGCGAATATTATCGCCGTTCCACAATACACTACCTGTGTAGTCGCGACTCAGTCCGGCCAGAATGCGCAGTAAAGTAGTCTTGCCGCTGCCGTTTTCACCGGACACATGCAATAACTCACCAGCATTCAACAAACAGTCCACACCGGAAAAAAGCCGTTGTTGGCCTTTATCGCAGTGAAGATTTTCTATTTGTAAAGACGGTTGCAGACAAGCAGTCAACAGTAAATGTCCTGATTAATCTTTAAAGTCGGGTTTACGGTTTTCTTTACGGGCTTTGATGGCTTCTTCAAAGTTTTTTGTCGTCATCCGCACATACAGCTGTGCATGTCCTTCGTGATTCATGTGTGTATGCAAATTGCTGGCTTGCATGCCAGACCACAGCATCTGCTTGGATAATTCCACGCCGAGATGGCTGTGCTGCATGATCTGTTCTGCCATGGCAAAACAGGTGTCCATTAATTGTTCCGCCGGGACGACTTTTGAAACAATACCGATGCGCTCGGCTTCTTCGGCGCCGACATCGCGCCCGGTCAACATGATTTCAAAAGCGCGTGTGCTGCCGATAGCGCGAGGCAGGGTGTAACTCAAACCCAACTCGGCAGACGTGAGGCCGTTATTGATGCCGGCAGCGCGAAAAATAGCGGTTTCCGAGGCGATGCGGATATCGGTGATCATCGACAGACAAAAACCACCGCCAATCGCGGGGCCGTTAATGGCCGAGATGACAGGCTGGTGCATGGTTTGTACCGCGTGCATCACGTCGTCCAGCACTTTCATGGCGCGCCGGGCGATGCCGGGCATGGTCAGACCATCGAAGATTGACAGGTAGCCCGGGTCTTTCAGATCGGCGCCAGAGCAGAAGCCTTTGCCTTCACCAGTCAGGATCACCACACGGGTCGTGTTATCGAAGCTGACTTCTTCCAGAGCCTCCTTGAGAGGCACCATCACATCAAACGCCATAGCATTCATGCGGTCAGGGCGATTCATCTTGATAACAGTGATGCCGGGGCGAGTTTTGTCGATGGTTATAAAGTCAGACATAAGGAATCCTGAAGGCCGTTAAACAATGGAGTGCATGATAAGGGTGCAAGCGCTGTTGTGGTACAGCAAAAAATGGGTAAGCTAGCTGCGTTGTTGCTTGTATATCAGGAATTGAGAGCTTCGGATTGCCATGGACAGGACGGAATACAAAGGGTTGCACTATCTATTCCGGCTTGCGCTGTTCACGCTGGTGTATGCGGTTGCCGCCAAGATTATCCTCAATTTTTTTGCCGTCAATCATGCCGTATCTATTATCTGGCCTCCCAGCGGTATTGCCCTGGCAGCATTGATGCTGGGTGGCCATAAATACTGGCCGGGTATTTTTATTGGTGCAGTAGTAGGGAATATGCTTGGTGGTGCGGATGCTCCCTTGTTTGTCAATCTTGGTATTGGTGTGGGCAATTCACTTGAAGCACTCACAGCATATTGGTTGCTAACCAGTTATCAAAAAACCAGTATCGAGTGGGATTATCCCCGCGATTATCTGAATCTGGCAATGATTGGCTCAGTGTGTTCTTTGATCAGTGCAGCGACGGGTGTCTCCATGCTGTATATGGCAAATATTGTATCTGCAGATGTGTTCCTTCACAGTTTTATACGCTGGTGGCAGGGCGATATTCTCGGGATCGTTATTATCTGTCCGTTAATTACGCTATGCACAAAAGATACTGAAAGGGCTTTGACAAAAAAACTTTTCCTGCATCTTCTCTTGTTTTTTGGTCTGGCATTTTTACTCGGGCAGGCAATTTTTCTGGGATGGTTTAATCAATTACTGGCATTTTATGCCAAGCCCTTCTGGATGTTTCTGTTTGTTACCTGGGCGGCAGTCGCATTTGGAAAACGTGGGGTTTTATTGCTGGTCTGTATGATCATGATACAGGCACTCAGCGGGATTTTTTCAGGCACTGAGTTGCCTTATTACCCTGATCTTTCAACGGTAGAAGCAAAACTAAAAAGTCTTTGGGTTTATCTGATCGCCCTGACCATTGTGGGAATGGCGCCAGCGTTAATAATCAATGCCAGAAAGCGCATTGAACAGGATTTGCAGGAGAGCGAGGAGCGCTGGAAATTTGCACTGGAAGGCGTAGGTGATGGCGTTTGGGATTGGGATATTCCCTCTAACAAAGTACTTTTATCCGCACTATTCAGACGAATGTACGGTCACTATGGTGACAGTGTTGAAGCGAGTACAGAGGCTTGGTCTGCGTTGGTGCATCCAGAAGATATGGCTCAGGTATTAGCCGATTTTAACAATCATCTGACGGGAAAAACGCCTTTTTATCACAATGAACATCGTGTGCAATGCGCAGATGGGACGTATAAGTGGATTCTGGATCGAGGCATGATTGTCAGGTATGACTCGAAAGGTAAACCCTTGCGCATGGTCGGCACACACAGCGATATCAGTGATCGAAAACTGGTAGAAAATAAATTGCTTGAAGCCTATGCGCTGATGGGGACTCGCGTGGCAGAACGCACGCAGGAACTGGAGTCCGCCAAGAAAATTGCAGAGGACGCCACGCAGGCCAAGACAGAATTTCTTGCCAATATGAGTCATGAGATTCGTACACCCATCAACAGCATGCTGGGTATGTCTCACTTGGCGCTCAATACAGATCTTGATGATAAGCAGCGTGATTATCTGGAAAAAATCCAGCTGTCCAGTAAACAGTTGCTGGCGTTAGTGGATGATGTGTTTGATTTCTCCAGACTTGACGCGGGAAAAATGCATCTGGAGAAAGATGATTTTAATATCCATGCTTTGATCGATTCTGTTCGGGCGATGTTTGCCAGCCAGATTGCAGATAAAGGACTTGAGTGTCTCTTTGATGTTGACGAAAGAATTGATCCTCATTTACATGGTGATGCCCAGCGCATAGGGCAAATCCTGATCAATTATTTAAGTAATGCCATCAAGTTTTCCAACAATGGAAAAATCACTGTACGGGTCATTGCTATTGCCAGTAGCCGTACAGATTGCCTGCTACGTTTTGAAGTCACTGATCAAGGGATTGGCATCGCGCCAGAGTTGCGCAAGAAGTTGTTTTCGTCTTTTCAGCAAGCAGATATGTCGCTGCGGAAAAAATACGGTGGTACAGGCCTGGGGTTGGCCATCTGTCGAAAATTGGCTGAAATGATGGGCGGCGAAGTGGGCTTTGACAGCCAGCCGGGCAAGGGCAGCTCATTCTGGTTTAGCGTGAGATTGCCGAGGACCAACGCTTTGCCTGCCGAGGAGTCTGCCAGTCATGAACCTTCTGGCGGTGGCGCTTCGTTGCAGGGCTGCAACTTGTTGCTGGTAGAGGACAATGTTTTCAATCAACAGGTGACGCGAGAATTACTTGAATTGGCTGGAGCTGCTGTGATTGTCGCCAATAACGGCCAAGAGGCCCTCAAATTTCTCAAGGCCAAAAAGTATGATTGTGTGTTGATGGATATCCAGATGCCGGTGATGGATGGGCTGGAAGCCACGGCGGCGATCCGGGCCACCCCGGAATTGCGGGATACGCTTGTGATTGCCATGACAGCCAATGCATGGGACAAGGACAAGGAACGTTGTCTGGCTGCCGGGATGAACGATTTTATCAGTAAGCCGGTACGCCCGGCTGAATTGATAACCAGACTTGATACTTGGCTGTGTGGCAATGTGACTGCGCCAATCGATATGGCCGTTTTAACGGCCCTATACGATGGAGACGCCGAAAAAATGGCAGCAATAGCCGGAAAGTTTGTGGCCTTTGCTCACAAGGATATCGAGGGGCTGCTGCATGCACTGGAATCCGGTGACCTGGAGTCAGTCAGGATGCTGGGCCATAAAATGCAATCAGGTGCCCGCCAGCTTGGTGCAGCAAGATATGCCGATATTTGCGAGTGGCTGGAAAAGCAGTTGAGTGCTGATGCCTTGTGGCAGGCATACCCCCGTATACGGCAACTGGAAAGATTGCTGACACAAATTGTCCAACAATTGCGGCTAAACGGCTAAGATAGCTCCCCTGTACTGGTGGGAGTAGTAGTGTGAGAAAAACCAAGATTATCTGCACAATCGGTCCGGTGACCGAGTCTTACGACATGCTGAAAAAAATGGCTGAGGCGGGTATGAATGTTGTGCGTCTCAACATGTCACATGGTGATCACGCCTCTCATGCAAAAGTGATCAAGGCAATAAAAACCCTGAACAAGGAATTGACGCACCCCATTCCGCTACTGCTGGATACGCAGGGCCCGGAAATTCGCACAGGTACCCTGAAAAATGATCTGGAACTGAAGCAGGGCGACATTATCTCTGTTACTGCTCGCGCGGAGGATGTGGAATCCACGTCCCTGCATATTAATTACCATGATCTGATTGATGATGTAAAAATCGGCGACAAGATCACGGTGGATAACGGCATTATCAATCTGGAAGTGCTGGAAAAACTGGATCGCATGATGCGCTGCAGGGTTATCGATGGTGGTCGCCTGAAAAGTAAACGCCATGTCAATCTTCCCGGTATTCGCGTCAATCTTCCTGCAATTACAGGTAAGGATCGTGACGACATTCTGTTTGGTATGAAGCAGGAGGTGGACTTTATTGCGCTGTCATTTGTGCGTGAAGCTAATGATATCCGCGGCTTGCGAAAATTGTTGGGCGCAAAAGCCGACAAGATCAAGATTATTGCCAAGATTGAAGATCAGGAAGGCGTAAAAAATATTGAAGAAATTATTGCCGCAGCTGATGGTGTGATGGTGGCGCGTGGTGATCTGGGTGTAGAAATCAATATAGAAGATTTGCCCAATGTTCAACGCATGATTGTGCGTTTGTGCCATGAACAGGGTAAGCGGGTGATTGTTGCTACGCACTTGCTGGAATCCATGATTGAAAACCCGATTCCAACCCGCGCAGAAGTGACGGACGTTGCGAACGCGATTTATGAGGAAGTGGATGCGATTATGTTGTCCGGCGAAACCACTGTCGGCAAATACCCGATAAAGTGTATCGAGTACATGGATAAAATTTCCCGCACATCTGAACGTGTACCCGGGTTGCGTTTTTGTGATGCATTGGTGCGTGATAATAACAAGCAGCATCTTGCACACTCTGCAGTGCAGTTGGCTGAGGACATGGAAGCGCAGGGAATTATTGTCATTACACGACGCGGCGTTATGGCCAATCTGGTCACAAATTGCAGGCCGAGTAAAACCACCATTTTTGCTTTTACCAACGATAGCCGCACCCGTCGTCAGATGAATTTGAACCGTGCTGTGGTTTCCCATCGCCTGGCTTTTTCCAGTGATCCGGAAAAAACCTTGCAAGCTGCGTTCGAGATTCTCAAGCGTGATGATGGTTTGAAGGAAGGAGATAAAGTGGTGGTGATTTCAGACATTATTTCTGGACTTGGTGTTGATGCCATCCAGATCCGCAGCATTCAATGAGCCGGCTATGATATCGAGTGAAGAAATAATTGAATCTGGCGAAAACCAGGCGGTTGATGCCGTCGAGGTTCAGGTAACGCGTTCGCCTGAGCAAGCAGAGATGCCGTTTGCTATTGTGCACGGCAAAAATATTACAGAGTTGCCGAAAGATCTTTATATTCCACCGGATGCACTGGAAGTTATCCTGGAGGCATTTGAAGGTCCGCTGGATCTTTTGTTGTATCTTATCCGTCGCCAGAATCTTGATATTCTGGATATCAACGTCGCTGAAATTACACGGCAATACATGCATTACATTGAGCTGATGGATGCCATGCAGTTCGAGTTAGCTGCAGAATACTTGCTGATGGCAGCCATGCTGGCCGAGATAAAATCGCGTGTGTTGTTGCCGCGCTCTTCAGAAGCAGAAGAAGACGAAGAAGATCCTCGTGCACAGTTAATCCGGCGTTTGCAGGAATATGAGCGCTTTAAACGTGCAGCTGAAAACATGGATGAGTTGCCACGGGAAGGGCGTGATATTTTTCTGGGTAGTGCCGAGCCACCAGAAAAAGAAAGCCGACGTGCGGATCCACCGGTAGATATGAAAGAGTTGTTGTTGGCATTGGCTGAAGTATTGCGCCGGGCTGATATGTTTGAAAGTCACCAGGTTGAACGTGAACGCCTTTCTACCCGGGAGCGTATGTCGCAAGTGCTTGAACAACTCAAGGGCGGTCAGTTTATGCCGTTTGTCACCTTGTTCACGGTGCACGAAGGCAGGTTGGGTGTGGTTGTGACTTTTCTGGCAGTGATGGAATTGGTTAAAGAATCGCTGGTTGAGTTATTGCAAACAGAAACCTATGGCCCGATTCATGTCAAAGCAAGATCTACCTGATAGCTTTGAAAATACAGTCAATATTTAACGGGAAAATAAGTTGCCATGAGTCAGTTTGATACAACATTGCTGAAAAAAATTGTGGAAAGTTTATTGCTGGCTAGTAATGAGCCTTTGTCAGTAAAGCGTATTGCAGAAGTATTTGCAGATCAGGAAGTATTCGGGGATGCCGAAAAACCGGATCCTGAAGAAATCCAGGCAGCGATTGAAGATATCGCTGCCGATTGCCAGAATCACGGTTACGAATTGAAAGAGGTAGCCAGTGGTTGGCGTTTTCAGGTGCGTCAGGAAATGGCTATGTGGGTAGGGCGGCTGTGGGAAGAAAAACCACCGCGCTATTCCCGTGCCATTCTCGAGACACTGTCATTGATTGCTTATAGGCAGCCTATTACCCGTGGGGACATCGAAGAAATTCGCGGTGTGGCAGTTAGCACGTCAATTATCAAAACGTTGATGGAGCGCCAGTGGGTGCGTATTGTCGGGCATCGCGATGTACCGGGGCGGCCTGCCTTGTATGCAACAACCCGTCAATTTCTGGATTATTTTAATCTGAAAAGCCTTGATGAGTTGCCTTCACTGGGTGAAATCCGGGACATTGATAAAATCAATGCCGAACTGGACTTCGGGCAAGAAAAACAATTGGCTGAAGCGCTGGCGCCACATCTGGCTGAACAGGCTGGTGGTGAATTGGTTGATGATGAAAGCACATCTTCAGTACTGCATTGAGTGAGTCTGATGAAAAAAAATAGCAGTACGCCAAAAGCTCCCGTTCGGAAAAAATCTTCATCCGAAGATAAGGTAGGAAAAGTTTCTGATTCTGAAAAACCTAAACGAGCAAGCAAGAAAGTTGTGGAGTCTGCAGCTACAGAAAAACTGCAGAAGTTACTGGCGCGTGCTGGTTTTGGTTCGCGGCGTGCGCTGGAAACATGGATTACAGAAGGGCGAATCACACTCAATGGAAAATTGGCGACGCTGGGTGATCGCGCCACTCTCAGCGATAAAATCTGTGTGGATGGTAAGCCAATATCAGTAAAACGTCTTGAAGGTCCGCGTGTACGTGTGCTGCTTTATAACAAACCTATTGGTGAAATTTGTACGCGTTCCGATCCGGAAGGCAGGCCCACTATTTTTGAACGCATGCCACCTTTGGAAAAAGGGCGCTGGATTGCTGTAGGGCGACTGGATATCAATACCAGTGGTCTGTTAATCATTACTTCTGATGGTGAGTTGGCTAATAAATTGATGCATCCCAGTGCGCAAATTGATCGCGAATACCTGGTTCGTGTTATGGGTGCAGTCGATAATGAAATGTTGCAGCGTTTGCGTGATGGCGTGCAGCTGGATGATGGTCTGGCAAAATTTACCGATGTGTCACCGATGCATAAAAGTGACGATAACGAAAGTATCAATAACTGGTATTGCTGTACCTTAATGGAAGGCCGTAACCGCGAGGTTCGTCGCTTGTGGGAGTCACAAGGCTTGCGAGTGTCCCGCTTGAAACGTGTGCGTTATGGGCCGGTTTTTTTGGCCAATAAATTGCCGGAAGGGCGTTGGCAGGAATTACTGCCAGCTGAATTGGCGATTCTGTATAAGGAAGCCGGTTTGCCTGTGCCGGAAATTGCACCGTTGACACCTAAAGACAAAGAAAAATTGCAGCGTGAATTGCGTAAACCTATGCGCGCTGCACGCCCCGGTGAAAAAATATCCCGTAAAACAACGAGTCCCAAACCACGCGTCAGACGTTGAGCAATCGCTCAGATTCTGCGGAATAGTGGCTGCGGTTGATCAACCGACGTTTGATAGTATTCTGTAAAATCATTGAGTGAAGCGGCGGCAGCTGCGAGATCAGCGTTTTCTGGCAAGACAAAGCTGTTAAAGCCGCATCGCTTCATAAAGCAAAGCTGGTCACGCAGAACATAACCTATAGCACGCAATTCACCCTGATAAGCAAAACGGTCACGCAACAATCGTGCAATCGAGAAGCCGCGACCGTCGGTAAAGACAGGAAAATTAATGGCTATCAGTGGCAATAGTTTCAATGCGGGAGCCAGATCAGCAGTCGGTAGATCTTCGCTGTCGAACCACACGCCAATGTCTTTACGAGTCTCCAGAAAATTTTGGTTTTGCAGCCACAGTGCCAATGGCAAAACCAGATTTTCTCCTTCGGGAACGCTATCGGCATCTTTCGCAACAATACTCCAGTTGTCAGCAACTATGTCGCCATTATTGATAATCATCTGATTATTCATACGTACGCTCCTTGAAGGGGTCAAGACCGATACGGCGATAAGTGTCAATAAAACTTTCACCCTCTATGCGTTTTTCAACAAAGACATCAAGAATTTTTTCGATAATTGTAGGCATATCTTCCTGTGAAAAAGAAGGACCGAGAATGTCGCCAATAGAGGCATCGTTGCCGGCATTGCCACCTAGCGAAACTTGATAAAACTCGGCACCTTTTTTATCAACGCCGAGAATGCCGATATGCCCGACATGGTGATGGCCGCAAGCATTCATACAGCCTGAAATATTGACGTCAATATCGCCAAGGTCATAAAGATAATCGATATCATCAAACTTGCGTTGAATGGCCTCTGCAACAGGAATGGATTTTGCATTAGCCAATGCGCAGAAATCTCCGCCAGGACAGCAGATCATATCGGTTAACGTGCCGATGTTAGGCGTAGCAAAGCCGAGTGCTTTCAGCTTTTGCCATAACTCATATAAACGTGTGCCATCAATATCTGCCAACACAATATTTTGTGAGTGTGTGGCACGTGCTTCGCCAAAACTGTATTCATCGGCTAAATCAGCAATGGCATTCAGTTGTTTATCTGTGACATCGCCTGGCGCAACACCTGTAGGTTTCAGGGATAAAACCACAATTCTGTAACCTGGTTGCTTATGCTGTTTTACGTTGCGTGTCATCCAGTTGGCAAATGCTTTTTCATTGGCGGATTTTTCTGCCAATTGATCTGCAATCAGTTTTTCGTCCAATGTTTTATAGGCAGGCGCAGTAAAATGTTTTTTGATGCGTGCAATCTCTTGTTCTGTAAGAGTGGCTGGGCCGTCTTGAAGATATTGCCATTCTTCTTCAACTTTTGCCGAAAAACTCTCAACACCCAGAGCTTTTACCAGAATTTTTATACGCGCCTTGTATTTATTATCACGACGTCCCAACAAGTTATAAACACGAAGAATGGCATCTAGATAAGTCAGCAAGTGTTGTTCTGGTAAAAACTCACGAACAACTTGTCCGATGCAAGGTGTGCGACCAAGACCGCCACCGACATAGACCCGGTAACCGATTTCATTAGCGGCATTTTTAACCAGTTCAATCCCGATATCGTGCACTTGTACTGCTGCGCGATCTGCTTCTGATCCGCTGACAGCAATCTTGAATTTTCGTGGTAAAAATGCAAATTCGGGGTGGAATGTTGACCATTGCCTGATGATTTCACAGTACGGGCGCGGATCAATAATTTCATCGACTGCAACACCGGCATATTGATCTGACGTGGTATTCCGGATGCAGTTGCCGCTAGTCTGGGTGGCATGCATTTCCACTTCCGCCAGCTCTGCCAGAATATCGGGTACTTCCGCCAGATTAGGCCAGTTAAACTGGATATTCTGGCGCGTAGTGAAATGTCCGTAGCCTTTGTCATAGTGACGAGCAATGTGTGCCAATTTGCGCAGCTGGCGGGATGAGAGCAACCCGTAGGGCACTGCAATACGCAACATGGGAGCGTGGCGTTGTATGTACAGACCGTTTTGCAGCCGCAGCGGCAGGAATTCCATCGGGGCAAGCTCGCCATTCAGAAACCGGTCGGTCTGGTTGCGAAACTGGGCGACACGTTGGTTAAGAATCTTGTGATCAATCGCGGTATAAGCGTACATAATCTCGACAACGCGGATAGTGAATTTGCGGGGCGGGCAGGATACTACAACTGCCTGTTTAAATAAAAAGTGCTGTTATTTATAAGCTTATACCAAACAATTCAGCGTCGGAGTCACCATAGAAAAAAACCGGATTTCTCCGGTTTTTTCTGGCGACATCAGCTGTTTCCACCGCTTTCTGCTTGCCTGCTCCGTGGGTCATTGGCTGGGCGACGGCGTTGACGCTGTGGATCTGGTTGAGCCATTTCAGTCGGGATGCGAGGCTCCGGCGTTCTGGATTCCTCCGTCACAATGACAAACTCACGCGGCTCTTTCTTGCCTTGAGTGCGTGGGTCATTGCTCGGGCGAGTGCGCGGACGTTGCGCTGCTGGTTGTGCCGGCTGCTCTGGCTGTGCAGTTGGTTCTGCAGCAGGTGTAGGTGTAACAGCAACAGGAGCAGATGCCGCAGGTTTGCTCACAGGTTGGGGTGCAGCTTGCGGAGTATGTACAGATTTTTCAGCAACAGGTGTTGTTACTGCGACAGGTTTTTCTACCGCAGGTGTTGTTTCAACAGGTTGCTGTTGTACTGGTACTTGTGCGACCTGGGCAGGAGGTGGATTGGTTTCTACACGAGGCGCACGAGCTTCATGTTGTTGCTCCACCTGTGCAGGACGTCCGAATTGTGGTGCTGCAATCTGTTGCTCATTGATGTTTGTGGCAACCTGATCGACCACAAGATTCTGATCGTTTTCAGGGCGCTGACGTTGCCGGTCGTTACGGGGACGTTTTCCTGATGGACGACGCGATGGTGCATCTGTTGCGCCGTCATTTTCCTGCCGTTCACGTGGAGCCTGTTGTTCGCGAGGCTGTTGTGGAGGACGTTCCTGTTGTGGACGTTCCGGGCGCTGCTGGTTTTCATTGCGCGGCTGCTGGCCGCGCGGCGGTCTGACTTGTTGCTGACCACCCTGGTTTTGCTGCGGTTTCTGCTGCTGTTGATTGTTCGGACGACGATTTTGTTGTTGCTCGTCGCGACCAGTGTTTCCCTCGCGATTTGCGTCATCACGCTCGGTACGTTCACGGTTGTTTCTGTTGCGGCCACCACGATTTCCTCGACGACGCTGCTCATTATTACGATCACGGTCACGCGGTTTTTCCTGTGGTGTTTCAATAACAGGAGTGGGTTCTACTTTGGGTTCTTCGCCAAAAAATTTCCCGAACAGGCGGCTCATGAATCCCGGAGTTTTTGCTTCTGTGGTTTGTGCTGCAACGGGTGCTGTTGGAGTCGCGGTTGTTGTCAATGCAACAGGTGCTGGTGTTGATGGCGCCAGAATCTGTACTGCAGCCGTCTTTAGTGGAGCACCTTGTTGATCGTGTTCTTCATCTTCCTGACCAGTGACATCAACATCACTCAAACCTATTTCAAAACTCGTCTGGGCAAGCAGGGCGTCGTCATCACGCAGACGCTGGATGTGATAGTGCGGTGTCACCATATCCGGGTTTGGTACGATAACTACACGGCATTGATGACGCTTTTCAATTTCACTGATCTGTTTGCGTTTTTCGTTGAGCAGGAAACTGGCGACTGATACCGGTGTAATGGCGCGGACTTCAGAGCTGCGTTCTTTCTGTGCTTCCTCTTCCAGCATACGGAGCAGGCCGAGAGCAATGGATTTTGTGCCGCGTATCGTGCCTTGGCCATTACAGCGTGGACAAACGTGGCCTGATGTTTCGCCCAGTGAAGGGCGAAGACGTTGGCGAGACATTTCCAATAAGCCGAAACGGGAAATTCGGCCAACTTGTATGCGAGCCCGATCCATTTGCAGGGCATCGCGCACACGGTCTTCCACAGCCCGCTGGTTTTTGGTGGAGTTCATGTCGATAAAATCGATCACAACCAGGCCGCCAATATCACGCAGGCGCAACTGGCGTGCAATTTCATCAGCCGCTTCAAGATTGGTATTGGTAGCGGTTTCTTCGATGTCGCTGCCTTTGGTGGCGCGCGAAGAGTTGATGTCGATAGACACCAGTGCTTCGGTGACATCAATAACAATCGCGCCACCAGATGGCAGTTTTACCTCGCGTTCAAAAGCGGTCTCGATCTGGCTTTCGATCTGGTAGCGGTTAAACAACGGCACGCTATCCTGATAAAACTTCACTTTGCTGTGATAGTTAGGCATGACTTGCTGGATAAACGCAGACGCCAGTTCATAAGCATTGCGCGTATCAATAATTACTTCACCGATATCCTGACGCAGATAATCACGGATCGCACGGATCACCACATTGCTTTCCTGAAACAGGAAGTGCGGGGCGCTGCTGTTGTCTGCTTCCGTCTTGATGGAAGTCCACAGCTGGAGCAGATAATCCAGATCCCACTGCAATTCTTCAGAGGAGCGGCCAATGCCGGCAGTGCGCACAATTGTGCCCATGCCGGATGGCAGGTCGAGACCAGCTAAAGCATCTTTCAGTTCGCTGCGGTCATCACCTTCGATACGGCGTGAAATGCCACCAGCGCGCGGGTTGTTGGGCATTAATACCAGATAGCGTCCCGCAAGGCTGATAAAGGTGGTAAGAGCCGCGCCTTTGTTGCCGCGTTCTTCTTTATCAATCTGGACGATAACTTCCTGGCCTTCACGGATCACATCGCGGATATTGATGCGGCCATCAATTTCATTAGGCTGTTTGCTGAAATATTCGCGGCTGATTTCCTTCAGTGAAAGAAAGCCGTGACGCTCAGCGCCATAGTCGACAAAAGCGGCTTCGAGGCTGGGCTCAACGCGGGTAATTTTACCTTTGTAGATATTTGCCTTTTCCTGGCGGCGGTTGGTGTGTTCGATGTCGAGGTCATAGAGTTTCTGGCCATCAACAAGTGCTACGCGCAGCTCTTCGGGTTGCGTCGCGTTGATCAACATACGTTTCATATAATTCTGTCCTGTCAGGCATCGGTCATATACAAATGACTCGATACATTGCTATGCGCATGCATCGCCTGCAGGACGGCTGGGGTGGCGGCAAAAAAGCGTTGGCTCGATTTATCTGAAGCGGCGCGGTGGCTTGCTGTTGTACAACAAGTTGATACGTCTTACTGCAACTGATAACGGGACTGCGGTCTTGCTACCTTTCTATGCGCGCCTCGCTCTCTTTATGGTGGCGCGGCGCACGGAATTCAGTCATCACTACAGGGCGGGCAATGCGGTGTGTTTATTATGTAAACACTTGTCCGGTAACTGGCGGCATGTTTTGTCAAAGCCGCGCGATACCACCCTGCCCACGGAGCCTGTATCTAAAGCAGGCATCAACATCGGGCAAGTCACTATAGCAATGATCCCTAACTTATTCAAATACAATGAAAAATTGTGATAAAAGAGGTAGTTGCTCTGGTAGACTGCTTCTATTCAAACCATAACCGTGAGCCGGCACGTGACAATATGAATAATCAGGCATCGGTAGCGAAACGTAGCACCGGCAGGCCCAGAAGCCAGGCCAGTCATGAAGCCATCCTCCAGGCAGCGGCAGAATTGCTGGATAAACGCCCTTATGGCGACATCAGCATTGAGGCGATTGCTACTCTAGCGGGAGTCAGTAAAGCTACGATCTATCGTTGGTGGCCAAACAAGGTGGCTTTGGTAATAGAGGTGCTGACAGAGCAGGCCTTACATATGCCTCAAATCCCCTTCGATGGACATAACCTTCGTCATCACCTGCTGGCCTGTTTGAAGGGGGGGTACAAAAGTCTGTTACGCGGCAGAATGACCCCAGTGTTGCTGGCTGTGCTGGCAGAGTGTCGTACTGATCCGGCCATGCTCGATCTTCTATATAAGAGTTTCTTTGCTCGCCTGCAGGCCATCGGATTACGGGATTTGCAAAAAGCCGTAGAAACCGGTGAGTTGGGCGGTGATGTGCGTCAGGAAGTGCTGCTCGATCAGTTATGGGGGCCGCTGTACTACCGGGCATTGATCGCCGGGAAACCAGTCGATGAAGATTATCTGCAAAGTCTGTTGGCGAATTTGTCCTGTCTGGACTGAGCTATAAGCGCTTTGATCCAAGCCCCGCTATCCCCCCACAAGCCCCCCGTTTGAGTTAGAATTCCGCATCAAAAATTGCGGTTGATTATTGGCCGTTTATTGCAATACCGCTGATCTACACAATCCAGGCAACACAGAAGGAAAGTATCACCATGGCTGAACTTGCCAAAGAAATCCTCCCGGTCAATATCGAAGACGAACTGAAGCAGTCCTACCTTGATTACGCCATGAGCGTCATCGTGGGTCGCGCATTGCCTGATGTGCGTGATGGCTTGAAGCCCGTGCACCGTCGAGTGCTGTTTGCCATGAGCGAACTGGGCAATGTCTGGAACAAGCCTTACAAAAAATCGGCGCGTATTGTTGGTGACGTTATCGGTAAATATCACCCGCACGGTGATTCGGCAGTTTATGACACTATCGTTCGCATGGCGCAGCCATTTTCGCTGCGCTACATGTTGGTAGACGGGCAGGGTAACTTCGGTTCGATTGACGGTGATTCACCCGCTGCCATGCGTTACACCGAAATTCGCATGGCAAAAATTGCGCATGATTTGTTAGCTGATCTTGATAAAAATACCGTCGATTACGCGCCGAACTATGACGGTACAGAACAGATTCCGGTGGTAATGCCAACACGCATCCCCAATTTGTTGGTTAATGGTTCATCCGGTATTGCTGTCGGCATGGCGACCAATATTCCGCCGCACAATCTCGGTGAAATTATCAACGGTTGTCTGGCAATTATTAGCAATCCGGATATCAGCGTTGATGAGTTGATGGAACACATTCCTGGTCCGGATTTCCCAACGGCAGGTATCATCAATGGTCGTGCGGGTATCGTTGAAGCGTATCGCACTGGTCGTGGGCGCATTTATGTGCGTGCGCGTGCAACAGTTGAGCGCGACGATAAAACCAATCGCGAGACTGTCATCATTCATGAATTGCCATATCAGGTTAATAAAGCACGCCTGATTGAAAAAATTGCGGAACTGGTCAAAGAAAAGAAAATCGAAGGCATTTCTGAGCTGCGTGACGAGTCTGATAAAGATGGTATGCGCGTTGTCATCGAGCTGAAACGCGGTGAATCTGGCGAAGTATTGCTGAACAACCTGTATGCACAAACACAATTGCAAACAGTGTTCGGTATCAACATGGTGGCTCTGGCTGATGGTCGCCCGAAAATCATGAACCTCAAGGACATCCTTGAAGCGTTTGTGCGCCATCGTCGCGAAGTGGTAACACGTCGTACTGTGCATCTGTTACGCAAAGCGCGTGAACGCGGTCATCTTCTGGAAGGTCTTGCGGTTGCCATTTCCAATATTGATGAAGTCATTGAATTGATTCGTCAATCACCAACACCTGCTGATGCAAAAGAACGTTTAATCGCGCGTGGCTGGAAACCCGGTTCAGTAGCGCAATGGTTGGAACGTGCGGGTGATTCTGCTTGTCGTCCGGATGAACTCGGTGCTGAGTTTGGTTTGCGTGAAGGTTCTTACTATTTGTCGGCGGAACAGGCGCAAGCGATTCTTGATTTGCGTTTGCATCGCCTGACTGGCATGGAACATGAAAAACTGTTGGCGGAATATCAGGAAAAACTTGATCAAATTGCTGAGTACCTTGAAATTCTTGGTAGCTATGCGCGCTTGATGGAAGTGATTCGTGAAGAACTGGAACAGGTAAAAGCAGATTACAACGATGATCGCCGCACGGAAATTATCAGCTCGCAGCTGGATCTCACCACAGAAGACCTGATTACGCCGGAAGATCGTGTTGTCACTATTTCACACGGTGGCTATGCCAAAGCACAGGCGCTTGAGGTGTATCAAGCGCAGAAACGCGGTGGCATGGGTAAATCAGCGACTGCGGTAAAAGACGAAGATTTTGTCGAACATCTTTTGATTGCTAATACACATGACACGATCTTGTGTTTCAGCAATGTAGGCAAAGTATATTGGCTCAAGGTGTACCAGATTCCGGTAGCGGCACGTGGTGCACGTGGTCGCCCGATGGTGAACTTGTTACCGCTGGATGAAGGCGAGCGTATTACTTCTATTCTTACCGTCAAAGAATATACAGCTGACCACTATATTTTTATGGCGACGGCTAATGGTACGGTGAAGAAAACGTTTCTGACAGAGTTTGCGCGCCCACGTTCAGTAGGCTTGCGTGCTTTGGAGTTGGATGAAGGTGATGTATTGGTAGGCACAGCAATTACCAATGGTAAAAACGATGTCATGTTGTTCGCCAGCAATGGTAAAGCGGTGCGGTTTGAAGAGGATGACGTTCGCGCAATGGGTCGCAGTGCTCGTGGTGTGCGCGGTATTCGTTTGACTGCTGATGCACAAATGATTGCACTGATTATTCCGGCAGAAGGTGGAAAAATTCTGACTGTCAGCCAGCAAGGGTATGGCAAACGCACACTGGCAGAGGAGTTACCGACCAAAGGTCGCGGGACGCAAGGTGTTATCGCTATGCAATGTTCCGAGCGTAACGGCAGTATTGTCGGCGCGGTACAAGTTTTTGATGGCGATGAATTGATGCTGATTTCTGATCAGGGTACTTTGGTTCGCACACGCACAGATGAAATTGCCATCGTTAGCCGTAACACGCAGGGCGTGCGTGTTATCCGTCTGAAAGAAGATGAGCATCTCGTCGGTGTTGAGCGTATTGCAGAGCCGTCTGATGCTGAATCCGATGGTGAAGAATCTGCTGAATAAAAGCACAGGTAAAAAATACTATGAGCAGGAAGTATAATTTTTGTGCAGGACCAGCAGCATTGCCGGAAGTGGTGTTGCAACAAGCTCGTGATGAAATGCTGGATTGGCACGGTCGCGGTTTGTCTATTATGGAAATGAGTCATCGCGGTGATGAGATAGTTGGCATTGCTACAGAAGCTGAGAAAGATCTACGTGATTTGTTACATATTCCCGACAATTACAAAGTGCTGTTTCTACAGGGCGGAGCATCCACACAATTTTCCGCTATTCCTCTGAATTTGTTGTCGGTTGGTGGCAAAGCGGATTATCTGAATACTGGGCAGTGGTCTAAAAAAGCCATTGAAGAAGCCAGGCGTTACGGTGATATCAATGTTGTTGCATCATCTAAAGACAGTAATTTTTCTACTATTCCTTCTTTTGAAAGCTGGAAGTTGGATAAAGATGCGTCATATTTTCATTACACGCCAAATGAAACCATTGGTGGTGTCGAGTTTCATTGGGTGCCGGAATTAAATGGTGTTCCATTAGTAGCGGATCTTTCATCTACTATTCTTTCTCGCCCCATTGATATATCAAAATTTGGTGTGATTTATGCAGGTGCCCAGAAAAATATCGGCCCTGCAGGTTTGACTATTGTTATTGTGCGCGAAGATTTACTTGCTAAGTCTCGCGCTGATATACCAACAATGCTCGATTGGAAAACCGCAGCTGATAATGATTCCATGTATAACACCCCGCCAACCTATGCCTGGTATCTGGCGGGTCTGGTATTTAAATGGCTGAAAGCACAGGGCGGTGTTGAAGGTATTGCCAGGATCAATGAGCGTAAAGCTCAAAAACTCTATGGCTATATTGATAACAGCGGTTTCTACAAAAATCCGGTTGAGTTACAAAGTCGCTCGTGGATGAATGTGCCATTTACATTGCCGAATGAAACTTTCGATAAACCATTCTTGAAAGAAGCCGAGTTGGCAGGTTTGCTGAATTTGAAAGGGCATCGCTCAGTAGGCGGTATGCGAGCCAGTATCTATAACGCGGTTGGTGAAGATGCAGTGGATGCACTAATTGCCCACATGCAAGATTTTGCCAAACGCAACGGCTGACAGGGTTTGCATATGACAATAACCTTGCAACAACTCCGCGAGAAAATTGATAGCCTGGATGCAAAAATTCAGGAGATGATTTCTGAGCGTGCGCGTTGTGCCCAGCAAGTCGCTGAAGTCAAAAAAGCAGAAGATCCTGACGTGGTCTTTTACAGGGCAGAGCGTGAAGCACAGGTGTTGCGCAACGTAATGGCGCGCAATACAGGTC
>DATIDQ010000049.1:0-6836 GCA_035456205.1 Pseudomonadales bacterium | reverse complement strand
CGCGCAGCCTGGGACGCCATCGATCAATCAGTATTCTTTTATCTTAACGGCACTATTGCCACACCATCTACCTGGAGTGCGCTGTGGGCGGTGCTCAATTCACGCATCATGGATCTGATTCCACTGCTGCTTTTGCTTCCGTTCCTGCTAATACCCAACCTCGTCACACAACGCGAAGAACGTCTTCGGGCGTGTTGCGAACTGTTAATCATCCTCGCAGTGATGCTGGTAGTGCGGTATGTTTTCAGCTACGTCATCGAGTGGCTCCATTGGCGCGGCAATAGTCCTACCTTGACCCTGCAGCCAGCGCACCTCTTATCGCAGATGTATCCACAGTTCCACCCCAAAGACAGCTCATCCCACAGTTTTCCGGGTGATCATTCCGGTGTGCTGATGATCGTCACTGGATTCCTGTTATTGCAACGCGTGAATCGCTGGAGCTTTCTGGCCTGCGCCATTGCCTCTGTCTTTTTCCTGCCGCGATTGTTTTCTGGTGCGCACTGGTTCAGTGATGTTGTGGTAGGTGGTGGATTTATCGCTAGCCTATCGATTGCGATAGGCTATTTTGTTAGCAGCTCGCGTCATGGGGCTGCTGCACTAGCGCAAAAAATTTGCCAGCACCGGTTCACACCTGTCTGGTTGCGTTGATATCTACCTGATAACCTATACGACCACCCCGGTGTCTTTAGTCGATCTGGAACCATGGCCGAAACAGTCACACTCAGCATTCAGGGCTATAAAATCGAGCGACTCCTCGCAAAGGGTGGCATGGCCGAAGTGTATCTGGCGGAGCAGCTGTCCCTCGGTCGCCCGGTCGCCATCAAGGTCATGGACTCCCATGCAGGCGACCCCGAATTTGCCGAGCGCTTCCTGAATGAAGCTCGCCTGGTGGCCACACTCAACCATACCAACCTCGTCACGATTTATGACTTCGGCCAACTGGAGGGTGGCAGACTGTTCCTGAGCATGGAGTATTTACAGGGCGGCGATCTGGAAGAACGCCTGACCACTGGTATCAATGAAGCCACTGCCCTGCGTATCCTGCAAGAACTGGTAGCCGCACTGTGCTTTGTGCACAGTAAAGGCATCATCCACCGCGATATCAAACCGGCCAACATCCTGTTTCGTCATGACGGCACGCTAGTGCTGACAGACTTCGGCATCGCCAAAACCATCAATAACGATGTCGGCTTGACGCAGGCTGGCATGATTGTCGGCAGCGCAGCTTACGGCAGTCCGGAACAGATGCAGGGACTGACGCTGGATACCCGCACAGACATTTATAGCGTCGGCGTACTGTTTCTTGAAATGCTGACCGGAAAAAACCCGTTCAAAGCGGAAACGTTTGTGAACACCGCCATGAATCATATGCAGCTGGACATTCCCAAATTGCAAGGTAACCAGGCGCGTTTTCAACCCATGCTAAACAAGATGTTGGGTAAAACGCCAAAAGAGCGCTTTGCCTCAATGGACCTACTATCGGACGAATTGAAAGCCCTGGTAGCGGGGCAACCGGTGATCACTGGTGGCACACCTCGCTTTAACCCGGCGATTACCGATGCAGTACCTGCTGTACAACACCGGCCGGGCACCATCCACGTCCCCAGCCACAAGGAAAAGCAGGCAGCCCCCCCCAGCGACGAAGACGAGTTTCTGGCTGAAGCCTACAAACTGTTAGCTACCAACGATATTGATGACATCGAGTTGCCGGATTTACCTTACTCGAAAAGTAGTGCCGCAAAAAAACCTGCACCCAAAAGCTCCGACCTGAAAAATAATGCAAAAAAACCGGGCTCTTCTGGTTCAAGCACCTATAGCAGCCATATCGGCGGCCCACGTACACGCCCCTTACCCAGCAACCTGTTTGACGACGACTGACACCAGCCAAGCGGTACTGCCAGCCGCTGACTTCGGCTAGAATCGCACCTTTATCATTACCGGTAGCCGCAGTGTCTCGCCCCAGCCAATCTCCCATCGCCATCCTTGGCATATCCGCCTACTACCATGACAGCGCCGCCGCTCTGGTGGTGAACGGCCAGATCGTTGCCGCCGCCCAGGAAGAACGCTTCACGCGCAAAAAACACGATGCCAACTTTCCGGCTGAAGCCATTCGCTATTGTCTGCGCGAAGCCGGTTTGCAGCTGACTGATGTCACGCACGTGGTTTTTTACGACAAGCCACTGATCAAATTCGAACGTCTGATTGAAACATATCTTGCGTACGCGCCGGCCGGCTTCCTTTCTTTTATCAAAGCCATCCCTGTGTGGCTGAAAGAAAAACTGTATCTGAAAAAAACCCTGCGCCGCGAACTGGCAACACTCGGTAACATCAAGGAGAACGATTTACCGTCATTGATGTTTACTGAACATCATCAGTCACATGCCGCATCCGCATTTTTCCCCAGCCCGTTTGAAAAAGCTGCCGTCATGTGTCTCGACGGCGTGGGTGAATGGGCTACCAGTTCTGTCTGGTTGGGCGATGGCAACACATTAACGCCACAGTGGGATATCAATTTTCCGCATTCATTGGGATTATTGTATTCCGCTTTCACTTATTACACCGGCTTCAAAGTCAATTCCGGCGAATATAAATTGATGGGGCTTGCGCCTTACGGCTCGCCAAAATATGTCGATCTGATTCTTGATAATCTGATCGACATAAAAGAAGACGGCAGCTTCCGTCTCGACATGAGCTACTTCAATTACGCTACCGGCCTGACGATGACAAATGATAAATTTCATCGTCTGTTTAATGGTGAGCCACGCGCGCGTGAATCCGAAGTGTCACAAAAAGAAATGGATATCGCACGCTCCATCCAGGTTGTCACCGAAGAAATTGTTTTGAAACTGGCGCGCACCGTACAAAAAGAATTGGGCGTGGACAAACTCTGTCTTGCCGGCGGCGTGGCACTCAATTGTGTTTCTAACGGACGCTTGTTGCGTGAAGGGCCGTTCTCGGAAATCTGGGTACAACCCGCGGCAGGCGACGCGGGCGGCGCACTCGGTGCAGCACTGGCTATCTGGCACCAGTATCTTGAAAAACCACGTACTGCCCTACCCGGCGATTCCATGCAAGGCGGCTACCTCGGCCCGCGTTTTTCTGATGCAGAAATCAAAGCGCATCTCGATAGCGTCGGCGCAAAATACCAGCGTCTGGATGATGCGGAATTGATGCCAAAACTGGCGCAAATCATGGCAGATGAAAATGTAGTGGGCTGGTTTGCCGGACGCATGGAATTCGGCCCACGCGCACTCGGTGGGCGCTCTATTATCGGCGATCCGCGCAGCTCGAAAATGCAATCGATCATGAATCTCAAGATCAAATATCGCGAATCATTCCGTCCGTTTGCACCCGCTGTGAAAGCAGACAAAGTCAGCGAATGGTTCCAGCACAAGGCCGTCAGCCCTTACATGCTGATGGTGGCACCGGTAGCAGAAGATAAACGCATTCCGATGACGGAGGAACAGGAGCGTTTATTCGGTATTGCCAAACTGAATGTGCCGCGTTCACAAATTCCCGCAGTCACTCACGTGGATTATTCCGCACGCATCCAGACTGTACACCCGGAAACCAATCCACGCTTTTATCACTTGCTGGATGAATTTGACAAACTGACTGGTTGCCCGGTATCCATCAATACTTCATTCAATGTGCGTGGAGAACCTATCGTCAACACACCGGAAGATGCCTACCGCTGTTTCATGCGCTGTGAAATGGATTATCTGGTGCTGGAAAATTACTTGCTCGCCAAACCGGATCAGCCGGTGTGGGAGCGCAATGACAACTGGCAAAACGAATTCGAGCTCGACTGATGACGCATGAAACAAAAGACATGACGCCTGCCGAACTGCGCAAGTTCGGGCTCGTTACTGGCGCTATCATTATCGGCTTTATCGGCTTTTTTCTACCGTGGCTGAAAGGCGGCGTTGAAAAAGCCCTGCACTGGCTAACAATCGCCGGACCCATCGGCGGCATACTGATTATCTGGGCATTTACACATCCTGCCAGCTTGATTCATTTTTATAAACCGTGGATGGCCTTTGCAGAAAAACTGGGCTGGCTCAACACTCGCATCATTCTGTCTATAGTGTTTTATCTGCTGTTTTTTCCCATCGGTATCATCATGAAACTGACGGGAAAAGATCCGATGCATCGCAAGATTGATACCACGTTAAGCAGCTATCGCATCACTCGTGAAACCCCTTCCAGAGACCATATGGAGAAACCCTACTGATGTTTGAACTAATGAAAGATTTCGCCGGCTTCATGGGGCAGCGCAAAAAATACTGGCTGGCTCCCATCGTCATCGTACTGGTCTTACTGGGCGTGCTGATTGTATTTGCCCAAGGCTCAGCAGTGGCGCCGTTTATCTACACGCTCTTCTGAAATACCCCGGCAAGTCAGAAACCCGCATCGCTGCGGGTTTTTTTATGCCCGCCACTCCATCAATAATGATAATTACTTGTATTTGATAATGGTTACCATTTAGAATAAACACCCTTGAGAACTCACATCAACCGCTAACAACACCGACCAAAAGGCATGCAACATGAAAAAATCAAAAGCCTGCACCGCTGCATTACTCGCAGCTGCACTGTATCCAGCTACCAGCTTTGCTGAAAACAGTCTGACTGCCACCATTACAGTCGCATCTGACTATATGGCCGATGGTGTCAGCGCCACAGACAACAAGCCGGCACTACAAGGTGGTATTGATTACGAACACGACAGCGGTATCTATGCCGGAATATGGAGCTCTAACGTAGACAATAACGAAAAGGACACACCTGATCTGGAACTGGATTATGCAGTCGGTTTCAAACACGCTCTAACAGACAATGTCAGTTACGACATAGGCGTCACCCAATACACCTATCACACAGTCGATCACCCGGATCATTCAGATTACACCGAGTGGTACACAGGCATCACCTTTATGGAGAACACCAATTTTTACTACTACTACTCTGATGACGACAAAGTATGGGATGGCCTGCAGCGCCGCTATATCCTGACGCATGAGCAACCAGTCACAGACACAGTCTCCCTTCTATTCACCGCTGAACATCTGGATTACGAGAAAAGCATTGGTGATGATTACAACGCTTATCAGGCCGGCGTTAATAAAAACTGGATGGATACCGATTTCACGCTCAGCTATTGGCATAACACCATCCACGATGGCGACGCCACAACTGATAACCGTTTTGTACTTGAAATCAGCAAGGAATTTGATCTGCTCGATGCATTTGGCCATCACAAAAAAACTGATTGATTAATATCCATCGATCAATGTCCATGACCATAAAAAAACCCGCATCACTGCGGGTTTTTTTGTTTTGGCCAGACGCTATTAACAATCACTGCGGAGGAACAGAAAAACCACCCCAGACAGGCATATGGTTTGCGTCGAAATAAGTAGACAAAGAACTGTGTAAACCTTCCTGCGTCCACTTGCCACCTTGCGGGTTGTCGTAGTGGGTATCGATAGTCGGACGCTGCACGATAGTCACACGCGGCCCCCACACGATAAACACTTCGCCAGAAATATGGCCCGCATTGGGTGAAGCAAGATAAGACACCAAGGGCGCAACGTTGGCTGGATCAAACACATCGAAACCGTCTTGTGGCTTGGCAAACATGGCTGCCGTCTGCCCCTGGTCAGTCATTGCTGTGCGCGCACGCGGCATGATCACGTTGCAAGTGATGCCGTACTTGATCATCAATTGTGCAGCGCCCATGGTCATCGCAGTGATACCTGCTTTGGCAGCAGCATAGTTAGGCTGACCAGCAGAACCGAACAACATCGCTTCAGACGATGTGCTGATCAAACGACCGTAATGTGAGCCAGTCGCTTTGGCTTTTTCGCGCCAATAAGCAGTCGCATTACGCATGTTGACGAAGTGACCACGCAAGTGAACACGCACCACTGAATCAAACTCTTCGTCCGTCATACCGAAAATAGTTTTGTCACGGCAGAAACCGGCATTGTTGACCATGATGTTCAGGTCACCGTAAGTTTTCAGCGTGGTTTCCAGCAGATTTTTAGCATCATCGCTATCAGCGCAGTCACCGAATACAGCGATGGCTTCACCACCAAAACCCTTGATAATTTCCACTGCTTCCATCGCTGCTTCTTTGGCCGCCGGAATGCCGATGTCATTGATGACAACACGAGCACCATTGCGCGCCAATTCGATCGCTTCTTCACGACCCAGGCCACGGCCTGCGCCGGTGACAATGGCTACCTTACCCTCTAACACTGACATAGCTTTCTCCCCATGAATAAAAACGCCACGCATTCTACTGCAGGCACGACACCAGTCACAGCAGGCAAAACCGAGAGATTTGCCCGTTAGAGGTGAGTGTTAAGGACGTATGTTTACGGCGCCACAGCCACTGGCCAGCAAATCATCGCAGCAGAGGCAACATTCTGCCCCGCCCTGATCGCACAGGTTTCGTCATTGGCAGCGGTGATATTCACCGGCTTCTCGACACCGTTGGTGAGATCGGTGGGCACCGAAGTCTGGCCCATGTTGTTTTTGCCCCAACAGGTCACGCGCAAACTGGACGGTGTGGCATAGCTGCCCGTCACGGCACAGGTGTGGTGTGAACCCGCTGATATTTTCAGTGCATTGCTCACGCCATCCACCAGCCCGTCCATATCAAAATCGCCCAATTCACCATTCGTGTTGTCACCCCAGCAACTCACTGTGCGATCCGCATTGATCGCGCAGGTGTGGTCTGTGCCTGCAGCAAGTTGGGTGGGTGAATTGACAGCGCCCAGCACAGTGGTTTTGCCGGATGTGGCATCGCCCCAGCATTGCACAGTAGAA
>DATIDQ010000048.1:0-8692 GCA_035456205.1 Pseudomonadales bacterium | reverse complement strand
CCTGGAATCAATCCGGACAGGCGTGCTGGTACTGATGCGTCGGATATTCGCGCGCGGTTTCGGCAAGCGTGGTCATTAGATGATGATCAGAGATTGGTGTTGATGATCGGATCAGGCTTTCGCACCAAGGGGCTTGACCGTGCCATTCGGGCCCTGGCTTCTTTGCCACTAGCGTTGCGGGAAAAGACACGATTGATGGTTATCGGCCAGGACAAACCGGATATTTTTTTACAACTCGCCAACAAACTTGGCGTTGAAAATCAGCTGGAATTTCTGGCTGGCCGTGATGATATTCCTGATTTCTTGCAGGGTGCTGATATGCTGATTCATCCCGCTTATCGTGAAAATACCGGTACAGTATTGCTGGAGGCAGCAGTGGCAGGTTTGCCGGTGTTAACGACAGCTGTTTGTGGATATAGCAGTTATATCCATGATAACGCTTGCGGAATAGTGGTGAATGAGCCTTTTGAGCAGCAACAATTGAATCAACCATTGTCATTAATGTTGCAGGATGATGCACGACGCGCACAATGGCGCGCCAATGGTCTTGCTATGGCGGCCACAGCTGATATTTATTCCCTGTTTGATCGAGCGGCTGAATTGATATTGGCTGCGGCAAAGAGTAAGCAGCGATGAAAATTTTCCTGAATCCGCAATGGCAAGCGCTTTGGCAAGGAAAAAATCCTTTTGTAGAAGCAAAATCTCTACAGGGAAAAATCTATCGCAATAAAGAAGGCCGGAAAACGTTGCGTTTTGAGCGCGATGGCTCCGGTTATTTTCTGAAATTGCACGAAGGCATCGGTTGGCTAGAGATTTTCAAAAATCTTTTGCAGGGACGGTTGCCCGTACTGGGTGCTGAAAATGAATATCTGGCGTGCGTGAAACTCAAGCAATTGCGCGTCGATACGATGACGCCAGTAGCATTTGGAAAAACGGGCATCAATCCGGCCAGGCAGCTATCTTTCCTGATTACGGAAGAACTGGTCAACACTGTCAGTCTGGAAGATTACTGCAAAACGTGGCAAGAACATCCGCCATCCATACGGGAAAAACGTGCCATCATTCGTAAACTGGCGCATATCAGCAAGCTGTTGCATGAAAATGGCATCAATCATCGTGATTATTACTTGTGCCATTTTTTACGCAGTGATGATGCCAGACCTTATCAATATGAAGACTCTTTGTATCTTATTGACTTGCACCGGGTTCAAATGAGAAGTGCAACGCCAAAGCGCTGGTTGATCAAGGATTTAGCCGGACTTTTTTACTCGGCGTTTGATTTGCCGCTGACACGACATGACCTGTTGTATTTCCTGTCCTGTTATCGGCGTGAATGGTTACAGTCGGGCGTGAATGATTTGCAGGCTATTACTAAGCGCGCTGTGTCTCTCTATCGTAAGGATTTCAGTAAAGAGCCACCATCAGCTATCAATACTCTTCTCTCTGCCGGGAAAAAATTATGAATCACCAGATGCATTTCCCTGATGAATACATTCACTTTGAAGATTATGTCGTAGGCGAAGTGATGCATATTGCCAAGCGCTATGATGTGACTGAAGAGGAAATTATCAGTGTGGCGCAGAAATGGGATCCCCAACCTTTTCATGTCGATCCTGTTGCTGCAAAAGATTCAATTTTTGGTGGGTTAGTTGCTTCTTCTGCCCATGCTTTCCCCATGTTTGTTTATCTTGGCCAACAGGGAAAAAAAGTTGCTGCCATCAGCGCGTTGGGTTTTGACAAGATTCGTTTCTCAACGCCTATCCGTCCTGGCGATCAACTGCGCTATGAATATTGTTGTCTCGATAAGCGCGTATCAGGTAGTCGTCCTTATGCAGGCATTGTGCGTTGCGAAGGACGACTGATTAATCAGCATGATGAAGTGGTTTTTTCCGGTGAAGTTGCTTCAATAGTGCAGCGCCGCCATCCCGATTGACCCATCATGCGTCTCGATAAGTTTATTTGCCATAGTACCGCTGCAACGCGACAGCAAGTGCAGCGTATGGTGCGTGATGGTGTTGTATTTGTTAACGGTATTGCGGTTAAAAAACCGGATTGCAAACTGAAAGAGACCGATGTGGTGCAGTTGGAAGGTGAAACCATTTTCCTGCCGCTGCCGCGTTATTTTATGCTGCATAAGCCTGCAGGTTATATTTGTGCAAATCGGGATGGACAGCATCCGGTTGTACTGGATCTTCTTCATGAAAAAGGCATTGAGCAATTACAGATTGCCGGGCGTCTGGATATTGATACTACAGGGCTGGTGTTGATCACGGATGACGGCGCCTGGAATCACAAGGTGACATCGCCATCGCGTTTGTGCAGCAAGACGTATTGCGTCACTCTCAGTGAGCCGCTGACTGAAATTGCGGCAGAACAATTGCGATCAGGTGTGCAGTTGTCAGGCGAAAAAAAGTCGACTCTACCAGCAGAGCTGTCTTATATTGATGAGCAACAGCGTTGTGTCCGACTATCGATTCATGAAGGAAAATACCATCAGGTGAAACGTATGTTTGCAGCAGTAGGCAATCATGTCGTGACATTGCACCGTGAGAGTATTGGTTCCATTGTGCTGGATACAGCATTAGAACCAGGACAGTACCGTGCACTGACACCCGTTGAAATAGCGAGTATTCATTAATGCTTCATGATTCTGCTTTTGATGCGCTATTGCCATTTCTGCAGCGTGATGATGGAAATACACTCTGGGTTGCGGATGAAAGTGCTCTGTCTGCGATGAGTGTTATTATTTCGCGAACCAATTTAAGCGTTATCAGCAATCGTTTCGATGTTGCTGCTGCCGCAATGGCTGCCGGCCATCTGACGACATTTTCTGATTTTGATTTTTCTCTCTGGACCGATGGTAGTGTACAGCGCATTGTGTATCGCATCTCAAAAGAAAAACCGTTAGTGCATCATGTGCTGAATCATGCTCGCCGTTTATTGGCTCCCGATGGAGAACTGATAATAGCGGGATTTAAAAGTGATGGTACAAAGACTTATATTGAAAAATGCAAACAGCTTTTTGGTAATGGCAGCATCCAGAAGTCAGGCCTCGTCTATCGTGGATTATTTTCAGGAGTAAAAAATTCTGACGGGGCAAATTTGCTGGATGATCGTGACTATGAACATTTACGGATGATGCATACGCCACAACTCGATTTTTATAGTAAGCCCGGTTTATTTGGCTGGGACAGAATTGATACAGGAAGTGCCTTTCTGATTGATTCGTTACAGAGCTTCCTTGCCAGTCTGGATATTCAACCGCAATCGTTGCTGGATCTTGGATGTGGCTATGGTTTTTTGACCTTGATGACACGGGATTTACCATGTGTGCGACGGGTTGCAACGGATAACAACGCAGCGGCACTGTCTGCCATCAAGCGTAATGCAGACCACTATGATATCGCGGTTGATGTTGTGGCAGATGATGCAGGTAAATCCTTGAGTGGCTCGTTTGAGCTTGTTTTATGTAACCCACCATTCCATCAGGGATTTTCTGTCGCGGGTGATCTGACGGATAGGTTTCTAGCGAGTGCCTGCAGATTGCTGTCTTCTCAAGGTGCAGCGTTGTTCGTTGTTAATACATTTATTGGTATTGAGAAAAAAGCAGCAGAACATTTTCCGGTGGTGAAAATACTGGCAAATAATGGATCATTCAAACTGGTACTTTTGCAAAAGTAATAATAGCAGGCAAAAAAAAGCCCTGACATATCAGGGCTTTTCATAGAGCAAGGCCGGACTCTTATGGCTTTTTAACTAAGGCGCCAACAGATAGCGGTCGATCACTTTCAAGCACCAGACCAAAGCTGGTTTTTTCAAACACATTGAAAATCATCAACAATCCGGCACGCTCATTGATCATTTGTACGGTTTCACCAGTAATAGGATCCTTGATGGTTTCACCTTGCTGGTAAATGGCCAGTACATTGCCGACTTCCAGTCCTTCGCGTTTGCCTTTATCGATCAGTACCACGTTCATTGGGCCGACTTGTGATACACCACCCTCGACATCAATGATGCTGCCCTCTATGTCGCTTGCTGGTGGGCTCGGATAAAAAATGGCATCAATGGCGCGTTCTTCATTGGGCAGCAATCGATCCTCGGCCAGAACTTCTCTGGTGCTACGCAAAACATCCAGCTTAGCAATATCCCCTTCCGTCTGTACGATTTTGCCAGAACCGATATCGATGGCTTCTACGCCCAGCACTTCATCGGTGTGCTCGTCTGTGTACACTTTGCCGTGGCGGTATAGACCATAGATGGGTACTTTAGGGTCGAATTCACCGCGGGCATTGATGCTGTCTCCGGCACCTGTAATCACATGTTTCTGAGTGCCTTTCAATACATAAGGCGCTGCTTCCAGTACACCCGGTTCGACCACACGGCTACCGCTCAGGAATGGGTCGATGACATCAAGCGGAATAGCCGGAATAGGCGCTTCCAGTGGTTCAACCCGGATACGTGGATCCAGTTTGCCGTCGCTGCTAGGTGACATTTTGACCGTTCCACCGCAAGGATTGGCGCGTTTCACGTCGAGCTGTGCTTTGCCATCTATAATCGTCAGATTGACTGTGTCGCCCGGATAAATCAGGTTGGGGTTACAAATAGTAGGGTTCACATGCCAGATCTTTGGCCATTCCCATGGGTTTTTCAGAAACATGCCGGATATAGCCCACAGGGTATCGCCTTTTTTGACGGTATAGCTGTTGGGATGGTTGGCAGCCAGCGCAACATCCTCTGCCACTGCAGTAAAACTAAAACCAATGAAAAAGGCACCAATAAATCCGATCAGATTTCGCTTCAGCATTTTCGATTTTAACAAGCTATCGGGTTTAAGCATTGTCGTCGTCCCATGATTATTAAGGAGGTGCCGCGTCCGGCGCCTGTAGTGTGACCTCGTGTATACTACGCCCTGTACCGAGGCAACTCAACATCAAAAGCCAAGTATTAGCTTAAGGATCATCATCTTAGCGCCACAAGCTGCTAGATTACTAGAAGTTCATCACAAAACCGCCCATTACTGACTTTGCACACCTGAAGCCCATGGCATTGCTAGAGATTCTGGAATTTCCCGACCCCCGCCTGCGCACTATCGCCAAATCCGTGCTCCAGGTCGATGATGGCATTCGGCAACTGATCGATAACATGCTCGAGACCATGTACAGCGCCCCCGGTGTGGGCTTGGCAGCCACCCAGATCAATGTGCATTTACGGGTAGTGGTCATTGATGTGTCGGAAGACCAGTCGCAGCCAATGGCATTCATCAATCCGGAGATTACGGTGCTGGATGAGCTATTGTGTGATTACGATGAAGGCTGTCTCTCGGTGCCGGGGTTCTACGAGACGGTGACCCGACCGGAACATATTCGCGTGACGGCTCTGGATCGCAACGGCGAGCTATTTGAAATAGAGCCACAAGGCTTGCTTGCCGTGTGTATCCAGCATGAAGTCGATCACCTGAACGGTAAACTGTTTGTTGATCATATTTCCAGTCTCAAGCGCGATCGCATTCGCAAAAAACTTGAGAAGAAGCATCGCGATGATGATTGATTGTAATGAACAGTGAGTCGTTGCGCATAGTCTTTGCTGGTACGCCAGATTTTGCAGCGGCGCATCTTGCCGCGTTACTCAATAGCCATCATCAGATGATTGCTGTTTACAGCCAGCCGGATCGTCCGGCAGGGCGTGGTAAGAAACTTGCGGCTAGCCCCGTCAAGCAGTTGGCAGAGCAGCAGCAAATTCCTGTTTATCAACCAATCACGTTGAAAGAAACTGCCGCGCAAGCCGGGCTGGCGGTGTTGAAACCTGATCTGATGATTGTGGTGGCTTACGGTCTGTTACTGCCGCAAGCGGTACTTGATATTCCTCGTCTCGGTTGCATTAACGTGCACGCTTCACTGTTGCCGCGTTGGCGCGGCGCCGCACCGATTCAACGCGCGATTGAAGCCGGTGATACAGAAACCGGTGTGTGCATTATGCAGATGGAAGCAGGGTTGGATACCGGTCCTGTTTTATCGCGTCTTGTCTGTCCCATTTTGCCGACGGATACCGGCGGCAGTTTGCATGATCGTCTCGCTGTAATCGGTACGCAGGCATTGCTTGCAACACTCGACCAGTTGGCTACTGGTAATGTAAACGCCGAAGTGCAAAATGATACAGCTATCACGTATGCGCATAAGTTAGGTAAAGAAGAAGCTAAACTGGATTTCACTCGCTCTGCACAGGCGTTGTGGCAACAGATTCGCGCTTTCAATCCATTTCCGGTCAGCTGGTGTTTGTTGCCGAATGGTGAACGCTTGCGGGTGTGGCATGCAGAACATGATCTGCAAAACACCAATAAAAATCCCGGCACTGTTATCGGTTGTGATGACAACAGTTTACGTATTGCTTGCGGTGAAGGTACGTTATTGCTGACAGAATTGCAGCTGCCAAACCGCAACCGTATGTTGATGCGCGATATCGTCAACGGTCAATTGCTCACCTTGCATGCTGGTGATGCGTTAGCGTGAGCTCCAATAAAAACAGTCGCAATGTTCGTGCTTGTGCAGCACAAGTGATCGCTGATGTTGTGCAACATGGCCGCTCACTTGCCGAGGTTTTGCCCAAGGCGCAACAAAAATCTAGCGCTGCTGATCATGCGCTGCTTGCTGAATTGTGTTACGGCTCATTGCGATTTTTTTATGAGCTGGATGCAATTGCTTCTCTATTGCTGCAAAAATCGTTCAAAGATAAAGATGCCGATGTGCATGCTTTGTTGCTGACAGGTTTTTATCAATTGCGATGTATGCGTGTTCCAGAGCATGCTGCGGTTAATCTTACGGTTGAAGCTTGTCGCGCGTTGAAAAAAGACTGGGCTGGAAGTCTGCTTAATGGTGTGATGCGTAACTACTTGCGCAATAGTGAATCGCTGAATAAAAAAATTGCACTGCAGCCAGTGGCACGTAGTAATCATCCGCAGTGGTTGGAAAAAATTATCAGGCAGGCTTGGCCCGGGCAAGCGGACGATATTTTTGTAGCCAATAACGCACGCGGTGGCATGAGTTTACGTGTGAATGTGCAACACCAGTCGGTAGAAGAATATCAACAAAGTTTGCAAGCCCGTGGTATTGAAAGCGAAACCAGTCCGATTGCGTCGCAGGCATTATTGTTGCAGCAGGCTGTGAATGTGAATCAGTTGCCGGGATTTTCTGCTGGTAGTTGCTCCGTGCAGGATGTTGCTGCGCAATTATGTGCGCCTTTGTTGCAATTACAAAAAGGCCAGCACGTGCTGGATGCCTGTTGTGCGCCAGGTGGAAAAACTGGCCATATTCTGGAAACAGAATCGCAACTGGCCGAGCTGGTGGCGATAGACAATGAAGAATCCCGCTTGGTGAGAGTGCGTGAAAATCTTGCGCGTCTTGGCCTGGTTGCCAAGGTTATCTGTGCGGACGCTTCAAAAGTTGATAGTTGGCACGATGGAAAATTGTTTGATCGTATTCTGCTGGATGCACCGTGTTCCGGTACCGGTGTGATCCGTCGTCATCCCGATATCAAACACCTGCGGCGTGAAAGTGATATCGCAGCTCTCGCAGTGCGCCAACGTGAATTGTTGGAGGCGTTATGGTCGTTGCTCACGCCAGGTGGAATCTTGTTGTACACCACCTGTTCGATTCTGCCGCAGGAAAATGAACAAGTGGTCAGTGCGTTTATTGCGCAGCATACTGATGGCGCCGTGAAAAAAATTGAAGCTGATTGGGGAGTGGAAACTGCCAGCGGCAGGCAGTTATTGCCGGCTATAGATCATGACGGATTTTTCTTCGCAAGATTGATCAAACAGGATTCTGGGCTTTAGTTGAAATCACGATAATATTGATATCAATCGGTGCAGCAGTATGGTTAATATGAATGCATTTAGTATGATTTTCTGGAACAGGAAGTTTTTATACCTGCTGTGCTGGATATGCTGGAAATATTCAAGTGGAATTTTTTAATGAAAATATTCTTTAAAACTTTATTTCGTTGTATCGCCATACTGCTCGTCGTGGTCAGTACTTCGAAAATAGCTGTTGCCGACACCGACACTGACAATGATGGTGTTCCTGATGCGATAGACGGCCAGCCATTGACGTTCAACCCTGTGCAGGCTGATATCTCATTCGCAGACGCTGGCACAGCTATCACTCCGACGGGCGATTTCAACGACGGCCCCATGGCTATGGTGCTGCAGTCGGATGGCAAGCCGGTGTTGGCTGGCATAACGGAAAATGCAAAAAGCCGACGTCACATGATGCTGGTGCGGTATAACGCGAACGGATCGCTTGACACCAGTTTTGATGGTGATGGCAAGTTGGCTGCTGTCGGCAATGCCCAGTCTTACGCCACGTCCATTATTCAACAACCGGATGGAAAGCTGGTGGTAGCTGGTGTGAAAAAATCGGGTAGCTTTGTTGCCTCGGTGCTACTGCGTTATCTGCCGGATGGCTTGCTTGACACCAGCTTTGGCAAAAAAGGAAAGGTGGTACACAAGATCGGCGCAGGGTCGGCGGCTTCGTCGCTGGTGATATTGCCAGACGGGCGTTTTGTAGTGGCGGGTGTTACACGGAGCGGCTCCATCATCGGATTCTATGTTGCACGTTATAAGGCAAATGGTGGTCTTGATCATTCTTTTGGTAACAACGGTGTGCGTGTGGTGAGAGTAGGCGGAGGAAAAGCA
>DATIDQ010000047.1:0-7959 GCA_035456205.1 Pseudomonadales bacterium | reverse complement strand
TTGGTTTAAAAACCTACAGCTTGAACGATAATTTTTTTCAGGAACCATCCTGGGGATTTCAAATAGCACGCCAGCGGGAACTGGTCGGTGACAATCTGTCTCTGTTAAATGTGGCAGATGGTTACCGTGGAGTGTCATATGCATGTGGCGTGCTGTTATGTCATGGCGAATTGACGGGCGGACTTCTTACAGGCAACAAACTGGACTTTGGCTGGACTGTGCGCGCCGGTGCGCGCGCAGGAATGCTGTACCAACAAAATAACTGGAGTTGGTCAACGGATGCCGGGCAAGATTATTATTTTGTGGGCGACGCTGATCGCATGAGCAGTATAAAAACAGAAGCGGGTTACCGCCTGGCACGCAATCTGTCGCTGTATGGAAGCTATATGCGTGAAAAAAACCGGGAAGCAAGCCGTGAACGTTTCACGGCATCGCTGCGTTTGTTTTTCTAGGTTGATTGCCTAATGTGCATTAGCGTCTAACGGAAACTTGTCTTTCTTGTCTGGCACTTTGTCGTTGTCATCATCCGTGTCAGCATTATTTCCTTTGCCATCACCATCGGTATCCACCGATTCTTTTGGATCTAGCGGAAATGCATCACTGACATCAGGCACGCCATCATTGTCATCATCCGTATCGGCATTATTACCAATACCATCGCCATCGGTGTCAACAGATTCGTTTTTATCCAGTGGAAATTTATCTTTTTTATCATCAACGCCGTCGTTGTCATCATCCGCATCTGCATTGTTACCAATGCCATCACGATCGGTATCGACCGATTCTTTTCTATCTAATGGCAACGCATCTTCAACATCCGCAACACCATCATTATCATCATCTGTATCACAGGCATCACCTGCGCCATCTTTGTCAGTGTCGAGCTGATCCGCATTGGCAATACGCGGGCAATTATCAGTTTCATCAGCGACACCATCATTATCGTCATCGCTGTCTACATCGTCATTCATGCCATCATTATCAAAATCGTATGGCGCAGCATCATCACGATTTTGTAATTTGTCGCGATCTGCATCAAAAAATGTAGCGGGCACTTCCGTTTGCTTGTGGCTGTTATCTCCCCAGCACTTGATACCTTCTGCATCCAGTGCACACGTGGAATACCAACCAGCACTCACCATTGCCACGGGCAATTTCAATAAATCCGGTGGCGGGTCAGACTGCCCGTGATCTTTTCCACCCCAGCAGACCACACCTGTATCATCCACTGCACACGTATGGTCAAAGCCGGCACTGACCTGACGAGGATTTTGTAAAGGCGGAACAACGCGCTTCTGGTAACTGTGTGATGCTTCATCAAAATAACTGTCGCCCCAACAGACAACACCGGTATCATCCAACGCGCAACTGTGATGATTGCCAGCACTGATCTGGCGAGGATTTTTAAGTTCTGGTACATCCAGCTGGTGCGACCAGTTGTCACCCCAACACGTCACGCCATTATCATCCAGCGCACAACTATGAAATCCCCCCGCAGAAATCTGTTTCGCATTTTTCAATTTTTTAGGAACATCCAGTTGATTTTTGCTGTTATCTCCCCAGCATTTGACGCCCTTCGCGTCCAGCACACAGTTGTGATACCAGCCCGTGCTGACCGAAACAGGTTTACTGACAGTAGGCACTGTGGTTTTACCGTGTGAGTTATCACCCCAACATTGCAAGCCATTGTCATCAATGGCACAGATGTGTGTACTGCTGACACTGATAGCCACTGGATGGCTCAAACCCGGTACTGTGCCTGTACGTGCATCTTCACCCCAGCACTGGATACCGTTGTCATCCAGCGCGCAGCTGCGCCGATAACCGGTACTGATCACATAATCTGCTCTCTGCGGATTCCGGCCTGCCGCTGTTTCAAATGCATCGGCCAAACCATCCTGATCAGTATCTATTGCAGATACCTCACCAACCATGAACAGCAAAAAAAATAATGGTGCCAATACAAGGCGGGGAACAGTGCGCATAAGACTCCGGCAATACGATTCACGGCGTTTAGTATGAAACAATCTGGTATGAAACGAAAACGCCCCGCAAGCGGGGCGTTTTATTTCACGAAGCTCTGTCAAATATCAGGCCTTAGGGCCTGCATTGGCAATCACATCACTGACTTCAAACTTCTTGATATTGTCCTGAAACAAACCTGCCAGTTTTTTCGACTGCGCATCATACTCGGCCTTGTCAGCCCAGTTGTTACGCGGATTCAGGTATTTGCCATCCACTCCCGGTACAGACTTGGGAATAGTCAGGTTCAGGTAATCCAGCTGTTCAGTTTCACAACCGATCAACGCACCACTTTGGCAAGCAGCCACTACTGCGCGTGTTACCGGGATCGGGAAACGAGAACCTTTACCACCAGGACCACCGGCGCCGCCAGTCCAGCCGGTGTTGACTAGATAAACCTGTGAACCGAAATCGTCGATGCGCTTCATCAATAACTTTGCATATTCCATCGGGCGGCGCGGCATAAATGGCGCTCCGAAACAGGTGGAGAATGCGGGCTGGATGCCAGGTGCGGCACCCAGTTCAGTTGAGCCGACGCGTGCGGTGTAGCCAGACAGGAAGTGATACGCCGCAGCTTCTTTTGACAGGATAGAAACTGGAGGCAATACGCCGGATACGTCGCAGGTCAGGAAGATAACCACTTTCGGTTCGCCTGCTGCATTGGCAATAACACGCTTGGCAACATGCTCCAGCGGATAAGAACAGCGGCCGTTTTCTACCGTACGAACCTGAGCGTCTTGCGTGTCTTGTACTTCAAGATTGCAATAATCTGCCTGACGATCTTTCGGATCAACGTGCACGTTTTCTACGATAGAACCGAACTGGATGGCCTCCCAGATTACCGGCTCGTTCTTGTGCGACAGATCAACCGTTTTGGCGTAGCAACCGCCCTCAATATTGAACACTGAACCTTTGGCCCAGCCGTGCTCGTCATCGCCGATCAAATAGCGATCCGGATCAGCGGATAGTGTGGTTTTACCTGTGCCAGACAAGCCGAAGAACAGGGCCACATCGCCCGCTTCGCCCACGTTGGCCGAGCAGTGCATAGGCAACACATCTTTTTCCGGCAACAAAAAGTTTTGCACGGAGAACATCGCTTTTTTCATTTCACCGGCGTAACGCATGCCTGCAATCAGCACTTTGCGGCTGGCAAAATTCAGGCAGACGATGCCGTCAGAGTTGGTGCCGTCACGTTCAGGATCACACTGGAAAGACGCCACGTTGAGAATCGTCCACTCTTCCTTGCCTTTAGGATTGTATTTCTCCGCACGGATAAACATATTGCGGGCGAACAAACCCTGCCATGCAGTTTCAGTGTTCACTTTTACCGGGATGTAGTGCTCATCATGAGCACCAACATGCAGGCAGGATACAAAACGATCTTTCTGCGCCAGATACGTTTCAACGCGATCCCACAGTGCGTTGAATTTGTCTTGTGGAAATGGACGATTAACGCCACCCCAGTCAATAGCATCGGCGGTGGAAGGCTCTTGCACGATGAAACGGTCAGCAGGTGAACGACCAGTGCGTTTGCCTGTTGTAATCAGTAGGGCACCGGTGTTAGTCAGCGTGCCTTCGCGGCGAACCAGCGCTTGCTCGATCAGGGCAGCAGCGGTCAGCTCGGTGTAAACCTGGGTTTCTAAAGACGTATCTTCGATTGCGCTCATTGTATTCCTGTCGGCAATTGCCGATCTCCGGTTACCAAGAAGGGGCCGCCCTATAACAGGCGGGCGCCTATATTACAAAATAAAGTGCCCCATGGAAAAGAATGCCGCCTCTTTTCGGTGAACCGCATATTCTCGGCTGGCAGGACTGGCTAGAATGAGCACCTGTCTGCAGGCGGCCGCCTGTCGAAAATACCCCATGAAATCAATGGAGAAGATCATGAGCAGTAGCAGCACCCCCACAAAACCGGCACCACTGGCAGGCCTTCGTGTACTGGATTTTTCTATCCTCGGCCCGGGCGCTACCGCACACCATTTTGCCGAGTTGGGCGCAGACGTTATCAAAATTGAAGTGCCAGGCGGTGATTACGTGCGTGTGATGACCTGGCCTATTATCGAGGGTATTTCCCTGCTGCATTGGCATATCGCCCGCGGCAAAAAATCCATTGAACTCGATCTGAAAACGGAAGAAGGCCGGACAATTTTCAAAGAGCTGGCAAAAGATGCCGATATCGTGATTGAAGCCATGAAGCCGGGCACGCTGGACCGATTGGGGCTTAGTTACGAAGACCTCAAGAAAGTGAATCCAAAAATTGTGTTTTGCTGCGTCTCCGGCTACGGCATGACAGGCCCTTACGAAAACATGCCATCGCACGGCGTGGCGTACGACACTTGGGCCGGTTGCGTAGAGCCAGCGCGTGAAGAAGACGGTATGGTGTATTTGCCAGCGCATCCCTCCATTGGCATGCACGCAGGCCCATTGCTCGGCGCTTTCGCAGCGCTCGCTGCTGTCATGCGTGCGCGTGAAACCGGTGAAGGCGCTTTTCTGGAAATCGGCCAGTCTGATGGCGCCGCTTACATGGATTGGTATCGCATCGAAAGTTACAAAGCGTATCAGCGTCCGCAATCTGAAGTAACGGGCAACGCCGCTGACGATTTCCGTCGTCGTCCGGTGGGCACAGCAGGTTTGCGCGAAGGCGTGCGTTACCAAGCATACGAATGTAAAGATGGTTATGTGTTGTTTATGGCGTCTGAACAATCATTCTGGAAAAATTTCTGTGAAGGCGTTGGCCGCATGGACATGTTTGAAAAATGGCCGGGTAAAAAATTGGCAGATCACGCACCAGGCAACAAGGAAATGCAACGTGAGCTGACCACTATTTTTAAAACCAAAACCATCAAGGAATGGATGGATTGGGGCGTGAAAATCAACACGCCGATTGCGCCAGTCTACAATTCTGAGACAGTCATGGAAGACGAACATTTCAAAGCACGCTTCAAATGGTATGGCCATGAAGAACACGGCGCGGATATGATGAGCTATCCCGTGCATTTCATTGATGAAGAACTGCCTGTGCCGGCCAAAGCGCCTACACCTGGCCAACATCGCAACGAAATCCTGAAGCGCTGTCTCGGCTACGACGATGTCAAGATTGCCGCTCTGGAAGCCAAGGGAACATTCGGCACAAAGAAATAACTGCCACGTTGATAGCAAAAAGCCGGCGTTGCGCCGGCTTTTTTTGTGTTTCCATTTGCCTTCTCGGGATCGCTGTTACAGCGCCTCTATTTTTCTCATTAAAGCATCACCATCGTAGCCAATAATTTTTTCAGGCTTCATGCACAAGATAATTTGACCATCTCTATCCAACATGCTCTGCATAGCCGCTTGCGCCCGCGGATTGCCCGGCAATAATTTTTGGCAAAACAGCGGATAAAACCAATCGGCCGTTTTACGATCACTCAAGACAGAGCACGCGCCGCGCATTGTAATACAACGACTATCACCCAACTCTGTTCCAGTTGATGAAACAACAACAGTCGCGCGTTGGTGTTTGCGTACTGCAGCAACGCGCGGACGTGAATCGTTAGTCGTCAACCAGACACAACCATCCGCCCAGACAAAACTCATGATAGTGCCCGCTGCTTCTTTATCCGCTTGCCAAATAAATGTGCATTCACTTTGTTGTTGCAATAACTGTTCACACAACGATTCACTCATCTGTGTAGCAAACTGTTTCCCGTGACTGGCTTCACTCATAATACTTATCCCAACAAAAATGTTACTGGTCCATCATTGGTCAGCTGCACTTTCATATCTGCAGCAAAAACACCTGTAGCAACATCGGCATGTTTTTTCTGCAGATAACTTGCGGAAAAATCATACAATTCACGAGCCAGCTCCGGTGTTGCCGCGCCGGAAAATGAAGGCCGTAAACCTTTGTTGGTATCCGCCGCCAGGGTAAATTGCGACACCAGCAACACCCCGCCAGAAACATCCTGCACGGAAAGATTCATTTTGCCTTCTGCATCAGCAAACACCCGATACTGCAGTAATTTATCCAGTAATTTTTCCGCACACGCGCGATCATCATTCCGTTCAACGCCCAGCAGCACCAGCAAACCCTGCCCGATCTCGCCAACAATCTCGCCTTCCACCTTCACCTGTGCACTACTCACGCGCTGAATCAATGCTTTCATAACTTCCTCCTACAGCCCGTATGCTATAGCATCACGTCATTATTTTATCGGCATTCTGGAGTTTTCCGCATGAAGAAATCCTTGCGTCGCTTGTCAGTCACCACACTCGCTATCTACGTTGTGGCGCTATGCCTCAACAGTGCCTGGTGTGCTACTGCAAAACCCCCGACCCCCAAAACTGAAGGTCAATTGCCGTTAGACGACTTGCGAACCTTTGCGCGAGTGATGGAGCAAATTCGTGCTACCTATGTCGAAGAAGTGGATGACAAAACACTATTGGAAAATGCCATTCGCGGCATGCTGAGTGAACTGGACCCACACTCGGCATATCTGGATGAAAAGGACTTTAGTGACTTGCAAAGCGCCACCAGTGGCGAATTTGCCGGACTCGGAATTGAAGTTGGCATGGAAGACGGTTTCGTAAAAGTTATTTCTCCCATCGATGACACACCCGCCAGTCGTGCCGGCATTGAATCCGGCGACATTATTATCAAACTGGGAGACAAATCGGTTCAGGGTATGAGTCTGGATGAAGCGGTTAGCCTGATGCGCGGCAAAGCTGGCGAGGCGCTGAATCTGACCATTCTGCGACAGCATGTTGAAAAACCTATCGAGGTGACATTGGTACGTGATGCCATCAAAGCACGCAGTATCAAACAAAAAACACTGGAGCCAGGTTACGGTTATGTGCGAATTGCACAGTTCCAGATAAACACCGCTGAAGATTTGAATAGCGCCATTGCCGCATTGAAAAAAGACGGGGCAATACAGGGGCTGGTACTGGATCTGCGCAATAACCCGGGTGGGCTTTTACAATCTGCAGTCGATGTATCTGATGCATTTCTGAACAAGGGTCTGATTGTTTATACCAAGGGACGCGCCGCTAATAGCAATTTGCGCTACAACGCAGAACCCGGTGACATTCTGGGTGGGGCCCCCATGGTTGTCCTGATTAATGATGGCTCTGCATCTGCAGCTGAAATTGTTGCCGGCGCCTTACAGGACAACCGCCGTGCGGTTCTGTTGGGTACAAACAGTTTTGGTAAAGGCTCGGTGCAAACCGTTGTTCCGATTAGCGAAACAAAAGCTATCAAACTGACCACAGCGCTTTACTACACGCCGAGTGGACGTTCTATTCAGGCAGAAGGCATCAAACCTGATATCGTCGACGAGCACGCCAAAATCACCAGCTTACAGCCTAGTCTGCGGGCAGCAGAATCTGATCTGGACAAACACCTCGGCAATGGCAATGCGACAGATAAAAAATCAGCTGCAAAACCGAAGGGCAAAGTAGATGACGATAACTGGAGACAAGATGACAACCAGTTACACGACGCACTGAATATATTGAAAGCGATGCGCTTGAGTAAAAGAGCTTAAGAAAAACACACAGAATATTGGTGCAGGCAATCAGTCACAGGTTACCTGCAAATATTTTTTGTAACAGTTTTTCTTTAATTGATACTGTTTCATCAAACCCCATACGCTCAAGATAGCGTTCCGGCACCTCTTTATCAGAAAAAACCGAGGCAACCACCGTTGCAAGCAAATCCAGCGGATTGCTGCTAGCCTGTTTCAGTTTTTGCAAGGCTCCGACAATCACCAGTTCATCATCAGTAAAATCGTGTCCAAAAGGAAAATCCGGTAATATATTGCGGAAGGGCTTGAGCAGCTCCTTGATATTTTCCGGTGTATTGCGCAGAAAACGCTCCGGAATTTCATAGCCTGCAGGTAATTTCTTGTGCGACTTAGCCCAATCACACAATTCTTGCTGGAATCTTGAATCCGTGATGTT
>DATIDQ010000046.1:0-5334 GCA_035456205.1 Pseudomonadales bacterium | reverse complement strand
TGGATCCGCCTGATGATCGAATAACGTTAACGCATCAATGGCTTCATCGTACAAAGCCTGCGCGCGTTGTCTGGCGTTTTCCAGACCGAGCAGACTGGGGTAGGTAGATTTATTCAGGGCAAGGTCAGCGCCTTGTTGCTTGCCGAGTTCTTCCGTGCTGCTTTCAATATCCAGGATATCATCCTGTACTTGAAAGGCCAGACCGATAGCTGCTGCATACTGGTCAAGAGCGGTTTTTTGTTCAGCTGTGGCATTGGACGCAATTGCACCCAGTTGCACACTCGCACGAATCAATGCGCCGGTTTTGTGCTGGTGTAAACTTTCCAGTTCCGATAATGAAATCGGCTTTCCCTCTGCTGCCAAATCCATATCCTGCCCGGCAACCATACCAGCAGCGCCTGAAGCGCGCGCTAGAGTCAGGATCAATTCGCAACGTTGTTCGCTAGAAAAATCAGCTGTGGTGAGACATTCAAACGCCAGTGTTTGTAGCGCGTCGCCCGCCAGTATTGCCGTGGCTTCATCAAAAGCAATATGGCACGTGGGTTGGCCACGGCGTAATGCATCATTGTCCATGGCCGGTAAATCGTCGTGTACCAGTGAATAAGCGTGAATCAGTTCCACTGCGCAGGCGATGTGTTCAATAGCGTCGGGTATTTTTTCACTCACGGCTTGTGCAGCAGCAAATACCAGTGTGGCACGCACACGTTTTCCGCCATTCAATGCGCTGTAACGCATGGCTTGTTTTAAACGTGCAGCAGGTTCAAGCGGGGTGGGAAGAATCTGTTCGAGTGTTGAGGCTGTGCGTTGTTGACAGGATTGCAGAAAACTCTGGAAATCAGCGCTCACTGAAATCACTGTCCTGTCAGTTATTGCTATCAAACGGTTCGCTTTTGAGCACACCGTTTTTTTCGATCAGCAATTGTACTTTCTGTTCAGCGACCGCCAGGGTTTCCTGACACTGGCGTGTGAGTTTGATGCCGGCTTCAAACGCTTTCAAGGAATCTTCCAGACTGAGATCGCCTTGTTCCAGACTCTCGACCAGCAGCTCCAGTTTTTCCAGTGCGCTTTCGAGATCCAGTTCGCCGTCAGCTTTTTTCTTGCCGGCCATTATTTTTTCCTTAGGTAGATAGCAGGTCGAGGTGCAGGCGATCCATCATCTCAAGCGCTTTGCCACCGCCTTTGGCTACACAGCTCAGCGGATCTTCTGCAATGATCACCGGCAAACCGGTTTCTTCCATCAGCAGGCGATCGATGTCGCGCAACAACGCGCCACCACCGGTCAGCACAATACCGTTTTCTGCAATATCAGACGCGAGTTCTGGTGGTGATTGTTCCAGTGCGCCTTTCACAGCCTGCACAACACCTGCCAACGGTTCTTGCAGGGCTTCCAGAATTTCATCGCTATTCAGTGTGAACTGGCGAGGTACACCTTCAGCCAGATTGCGGCCGCGTACATCAATTTCACGCAGCTCACGGCCACCAAAAGCGCAGCCGACTTCTTTCTTGATGCGTTCAGCGGTGGCGTCACCGATGATGCTGCCGTAGTTACGGCGCACATAGTTGATGATGGCTTCGTCAAAGCGATCGCCGCCGATACGCACGGAATCTGCATACACCACGCCGTTCAGGGAGATGATGGCGATCTCTGTGGTGCCGCCGCCGATATCCACGACCATCGAACCATTGGCTTCTTCCACGTTCAGGCCGGCGCCGATAGCGGCTGCCATGGGTTCATCGATCAGGCGCACGTCGCGGGCGCCAGCGCCGAGAGCCGATTCACGGATGGCACGTTTTTCTACTTCAGTGGCTTTACAAGGCACACCGATCAGCACGCGCGGGCTAGGGCGCATCCAGCTGTTTTCATGCACTTTATTGATAAAGTGCTGCAGCATTTTTTCGGTGACCTGGAAGTCGGCAATAACGCCGTCTTTCAACGGGCGAATAGCGGTGATGTTGCCGGGGGTACGGCCTAGCATACGCTTGGCTTCGATGCCCACGGCCTCAACAATTTTCTGGCCATTATGGTGGCGGATGGCGACCACGGATGGTTCGTCCAGCACGATACCGCGACCGCGTACGTAAATGATGGTGTTCGCCGTGCCGAGATCGATCGACAGGTCATTAGAGAACATCCCACGGAATTTCTTGAACATGAAAGTTTACCTGGTTGAGAGCACGGGCAGACGCCCACTGTAAGGCGCGCAACTCTAACAATGACAAGGGCTTTGGGCAAGGTAAACTGCCGTTTTTGACGGATTTATCGGGTGAAATATGGTACTTTGCCCGGCTTTCAAGATACCCCCCCAGACGCCCCCTTCCGGAGTATGTGGATGGCCACTGAACATCAACGAATTGAACGTCAACAAGTAGAGCAGCTCGCACGTCTGGCGCGCATAGCGCTTGATGAATCTACCCTTGTCCGCACCACTAATAGCCTTGGTGACGTGCTGGCTTTGATCGACCAGCTTCAGGCGGTAGATACCACTGGCATCGAGCCGATGGCACATCCTCTGGACGCCGTGCAGCGCCTGCGTGCCGATGTGGTGAGCGAGCCAGACCAGCGTGAAGTTCTGCAAGCTATCGCGCCGGCAGTGCAGGATGGCCTGTTCCTCGTACCCAAAGTGATCGAGTGAGGTTTTTATCGATGCATAACCTTACACTCGCACAAACCGCGCAAGCACTGGCAGATAAACAGTTTTCCAGTCGTGAAGTGACACAACATTATCTGGATCGCATTGTGCGCTTTGATAAAAACTACAACAGTTTTATCACCGTGACGGCTGATCTTGCCCTGGCAGAAGCGGATGCTGCTGATGCTCGCCGCGCCAGCGGTAAAGCCGATTTTCTGACTGGCGTGCCGTTTGCACACAAAGATATTTTTTGCACGAAAGGTGTGCGTACCAGCTGCGGTTCACGCATGCTGGATAATTTTATTTCACCGTATGACGCTACCGTGGTAGAAAAATATCGTGCGGCTGGCATGGTCATGTTGGGCAAAACCAATATGGATGAATTCGCGATGGGTTCATCCAACGAAACCAGTTTTTATGGTGCAGTAAAAAACCCGTGGGATACAACGTGCGTGCCGGGCGGTTCATCCGGCGGTAGTGCAAGCTGTGTTGCCGCGCGTCTTGCGCCCGGTGCAACCGCAACCGATACCGGCGGTTCCATTCGTCAACCTGCTGCACTGTGTGGCATTACCGGTTTGAAACCTACTTACGGGCGCGTTTCTCGCTGGGGCATGATCGCGTTTGCTTCCAGTCTGGATCAGGCGGGTCCGATGGCGCGCACCGCAGAAGATGTAGCGTTGATGCTGGGTGCAATGGCGGGTTTTGATCCGAAGGATTCTACTTGTCTGGATCGCAGCGTGCCTGATTACACTGCTGATTTGAACAACGATTTGCGCGGCCTGAAAATCGGTGTACCGCGTGAATATTTTGGTGAAGGTCTGAATGCAAACACTGCAGAGCAAGTGCAAAATGCCTTGCGCGAATACGAAAAACTGGGTGCGACGCTGGTAGAGATTTCACTGCCGCATTCTTCACTCGCCGTGCCAGCGTATTACGTGATTGCACCGGCAGAATGTTCAGCGAATTTATCGCGTTTTGATGGCGTGCGTTACGGCTACCGTTGCGATAAACCACAAGACCTCAATGATCTGTATTGTCGTTCGCGTGCAGAAGGTTTTGGTGAAGAGGTGAAACGCCGGATTCTTGTTGGCGCTTATGCATTGTCTGCCGGTTTTTACGATGCCTATTACCGGAAAGCACAGCAAGTGCGCCGTTTGATCCAGCAGGATTTTATCGAAGCCTTCAAGCAAGTCGATGTGATTATGGGGCCGACGTCGCCGTCGCCTGCGTTTGCATTTGGCTCGAAGGGCAGTGACCCGGTTGCCATGTATCTGGAAGATATTTACACCATTGCGACCAATCTTGCCGGTTTGCCCGGTATGTCATTGCCTTGTGGTTTTGTTGATAACAAACCGGTGGGTTTGCAGATTATTGGTAATTATTTTGATGAAGCGCGTATGCTGAATGTGGCGCACCGTTACCAGCGAGTTAGTGATTGGCATACACAAGCGCCAACGGAGATCTCACTATGAGTTGGGAAACCGTTATTGGCCTTGAGATTCATGTGCAACTGGCCACCAAAACCAAGATTTTTTCTGGCAGCTCCACCGCATTTGGTGCAGAGCCGAATACCCAAGCCTGTGCGATTGATCTGGCGTTGCCCGGCATTTTGCCGGTATTGAACGCAGAAGCGGTGCGCATGGCGCTGATGTTCGGGTTGGCTATTGACGCTGAAATTCCCAGACGTTCAGTGTTCGAGCGCAAGAATTATTTTTATCCCGATTTGCCAAAAGGCTATCAAACCACGCAGTTGGCTGAGCCGATTGTCGGTGCCGGGCATGTGGACATTGATCTGGCGGATGGCAGCACGAAACGTGTTCGTATCCATCACGCACATCTGGAAGAAGATGCAGGAAAATCACTGCATGAAGATTATGCAGGGCAGAGCGGTATCGATCTGAACCGTGCTGGCACACCGTTGATTGAAATTGTGACCGAGCCGGATATGCGCACTGCAGAAGAAGCGGTGGCGTTTGCAAAAAAACTGCACGGTATTGTTACCACGCTCGGTATTTGTGACGGCGAAATGGCACAGGGTTCCATGCGTTTTGATGTCAATATTTCCGTGCGCAAGAAAGGTGAAGTGCTGGGAACACGCACAGAAACCAAAAACCTGAATTCATTCCGTTTTATGGAAGAAGCGATCAAGCTGGAAATGGAGCGCCAGATTGATGTGATCGAAGACGGTGGTCGCGTGATTCAGGAAACCCGTTTGTATAACGGTGACACGAAAACAGCGCGTTCCATGCGCAGCAAGGAAGAGGCTAACGATTACCGTTATTTCCCATGTCCGGACCTGTTGCCAGTCGTGATTGAAGACAGTTACGTCGCAGAATTAAAAGCAGCTTTGCCTGAATTGCCGGATGCCAAACAAAAACGCTTCATCGAACAATATGGTTTATCTGCCTATGACGCCAGCTTGTTGAGTGCCGAGCGTGTGACCTCTGCTTTTTATGAGCAGGTTGTAACGGTTTCTGGTGATGCAAAACTGGCAGCGAACTGGGTAATCGGCGATTTATCTGCCGCCCTCAACCGTGCTGGCCTGGATCTGGCGCACAGCCCGGTATCCAGCGCACAACTGGGTGATTTAATCGCGCGTATCAAAGACGGCACAATCTCTGGAAAAATAGCCAAACAGGTATTCGAGATTTTGTGGAATGAAGGTGGTGCGGTAGATACTGTTATCGAACAGAAAGGTTTGAAG
>DATIDQ010000045.1:0-35013 GCA_035456205.1 Pseudomonadales bacterium | reverse complement strand
ATATGCCTATTCGTTACTGAGACAGTCTGACGGCAAATTGGTCGCTGCGGGTTCTGCCTTGGTTAAATATGATGATTCCAGTCGTGTAGAGTCTTTTGCGCTCTTGCGCTTGAATGAAGATGGTTCCAAGGATGAAAGTTTTGGAATAGGTGGGGTTGTCACCACAACTCTTGATACCAGACAGGGTCATAAAATTTACAAAGTGATTCAACAGTTGGATGGTAAGTTGGTAGTGGCAGGCTCTCTTCCTACGCGAGGTTTTGCCGTAGCCAGATATAACGTGGATGGCTCGCTGGATATGGGCTTTGGAGATTTCGGTGCAAAAATTACCCAAATGAGCCCCGGGAGTGCTTTCGGATACAAGGATGAAGCACTGTCTATGTTGTCTTTACCGGATGGCAGGCTTGTGGTTGGTGGTCTGGCGGGCTCCACCATGGCGTTGGCGGTTTACACGCCTGACGGAGCATTGGATCTGACGGTTAATGGAACGGGTCAGATTCAGGGTATTGCATGGGGTCGATCCTATTCGGAAGTGGATGCCATGATCCAACAACCTGATGGTCGGCTGTTGCTGGCGGGAGTTTCCAGCGATGGGGGCAAATATGGCAACATGGATTTCACTCTCGCGCGTCTATTTATCGGTGATAGTGACGGCGATGGCATGATGGATACGATGGACCCCTTCCCGTTGGATACCGACAACAACGGTGTCAATAATGTAGACGAACCGGTGCCGTAAGGTATATCAAGCCTGCACGGTGCTCTTCCTTGCACCGTGCAGGCTTGCCTTTGCAAAATTGGCAAAGAAGCAGGGCGTGGAGCGCTAGAACGCAAAATGGTCATCAGCCAATGCCATCACTGTGCCGGCGCCAGCCAATGCAGCGGTGTAATGCACGCCGGCACGCGGCAGGATGCGTGTAAAATAAAAGTGCGCTGTTGCCACTTTTGCAGCATAGAAGCCATCACTGTCTTTGCCTTGCGCTATTTTTTCTAACGCCAGTTTTGCCATCTGTGCCCACATAAAGCCGAGCACGATATAGCCGGAGTACATGGTGTAATCAACAGATGCCGCGCCGACTTCTTCCGCGTTTTCCATCGCACGCTCACCAATCTTCATCGTCAACTCGCCCCATTGTGTATTCAGCCCGGATAACGGTGCGGAAAATTGTGTCATATCGGCATTGTCTTTTTGTGCTTCGCAAAACTTGTGAATGATTTTTGTGACGTTGCGCAATAGTGCGCCGCCGGAACCCATGACTTTTCTGCCAATTAAATCCAGTGCCTGAATGCCGGTAGTGCCTTCCCAGATGGTGGCGATGCGCACATCGCGCACGACTTGTTCCATGCCGTGTTCGTGAATGTAGCCGTGGCCACCGAATACCTGTATACCGATGTTGCTCACTTCCACCGCAGTTTCTGTGCAAAAAGCTTTGGCTATAGGCGTGAGCAGGCCGAGCAAATCTTCCGCTGCTTTTGCATCGGCTTCGCTGCCATATTTAGTCAGATCGACTAATTGTGCGAGCCAGTAGATAAATGCACGCTGACCTTCAACAAACGCTTTTTGTGTCATCAGCATACGCCGTACATCGGGGTGTACGATGATAGGGTCAGCTTCGCCATCCGGATTTTTTGTACCGGTGAGTGAACGCATTTGCAGGCGGTCACGCGCATAAGTGACCGCACCCTGAAAGGATAATTGCGCCAGCGTCATGCCTTGCATGGCGGTGCCGATGCGTGCGGTGTTCATAATGTTGAACATGATTTCCAGCCCGCGATTTTCTTCACCCAACAAAAATCCTGTTGCGCCATCAAAGTTCATCACGCAAGTGGCATTGCCTTTGTTACCCATTTTTTTCTCGATGGAGCCGCAGTGCACGGCGTTGCGTTCACCGGGTGATCCGTCAGTGTTCACCATGATTTTTGGAACAATAAACAGTGAGATACCTTTGGTGCCTTTGGGTGCGCCTTCGATGCGTGCCAGTACTGCGTGAATAATGTTGGGTGTGATGTCCTGTTCGCCACCGGAAATAAAAATCTTGTTGCCAGTGATGGTGTAACTACCATCAGTATTTTTTACCGCTTTCGTGCGCAGTAATCCCACATCGGAACCACAATGCGCTTCTGTAAGACACATGGTGCCGCCCCATTCGCCACTGATCAGTTTCGGTAAATAAGTGCTCTGCATATTTTCGTTGCCGCCGTGCATCAGGCAAGTGACAGGTGCATTCGCAAGACCGGCGTACATATTCAGCGCCCAGTTGGCGCCGCCGATCATTTCGTTGACGCACATGCCGACGGATGTGGGCAATCCTTGCCCGCCGAATTTTGCTGGAATACCCAGCGCAGGCCAACCTGCTGCGCCGTATTGCTGGAAAGCGTTTTTGAACCCCGGGGGGGTGGTCACCTTGCCGTTGTCGAATCTACAACCATGTTCATCGCCAATGGCGTTCAATGGTGCTGCGACGGTCTCGGCAAATTTTGCACCGCTATCGATAATGGCGGTCAGGAGATCCGGTGTCACTTCTTCGCAGTCTTGTAGTCTGGCGTAATGTGCAGGTGCATCCAGCAATTCATTCATCACAAAATGGATATCGCGAAGCGGGGCGCGGTAAAGGGGCATGGCTGAACCTCTGTGTCGGATGCGGATAACGGCGTCATGATTATAGAAGTCGCCAGCCAACTAGCGAGAGCAAACGAGGCCGCTCTGGTTGGCAAATTCAGCCAGTCCCTATAGAGTCACTACTGTTAACTGGATGGAAAATATCATGCAAAAAATTTCAACAACCCCGAATGCAGAATTAATGACCCAAGCTCGTGAGTCGCTGCGGGGGAAATGGGGATTGGCAATTGGTGGGTTTTTGACAGTGATGCTCATAAGCTGTGTGCAGTTCATTCCAGAAATCGGGCCGTTGATTGTTCTGGTGATTACCGGCCCATTGTCGATTGGGTTTGCGGCGTTTTCATTGGCGATTTCAAGGGGGGAGCGAGCAGACATCGCGCAGATTTTTAGTGGGTTTGAAAAGTTTGGCGTCGGTGTTGGCGCATACATTCTTATGATGATATTCATTTTGTTGTGGATGTTATTGCTGATTATTCCAGGCATCATTGCGGCACTTTCATATTCCATGACGTATTACATTATTGCGGATGAGAATTTAGAGGATCCATTGGAAGCGTTGAAGAAAAGCAAGGAGATGATGGATGGCAACAAATGGAAACTGGCTTGTATGAGCGGCCGGTTTATTGGCTGGATGTTGTTGTGCATCCTGACGCTGGGAATAGGCTATATATGGCTGGCGCCTTACATGACTATCAGTTATATCAAATTTTATGAAGACATTAAAAACAGCGGCTCCGCGGGGGCTGATACGCCTGCTTTAGTCCACCAGTTCAATGCCTAACCCTTCCAGCAATCTTGCTGCTTCATTGCGGGAAAATTTCGCACCCTTGATTGCATTGGTTTGAATATCGATGTCGTAATTGACGGCTTCCGTGAAATTGGCGCGCGTCAGATTGGTTTTGTTGAACAGGCTATGGGCAAAATCCGTATAGGTAAAATTGGCCTCGGTGAGATTGCATTCCCGGAAATCCACATCGTGCACTTTGCATGCTTCCATTTCCAGTTCTTCCAGCTTCAGCCCGAAAAATGATGAATCATTCAGGATGCATTTATGGAATTTTATGGGGGAAGAGAGAGCGAGGTTGGACCATGCTGCTTTCGTCCAATCCACGCCCACCATCTTGCATTCCTCAAACGCAACATCTGAAAACTTGCTGAGGACGATTGTTGCCAGACTGAGGTTGCACTGGACAAACTGGCAGTCAATAAATTTGCATTTACGGAGTACGGCTTCGCTGAGGTCGCACTCCCTGAATATGCAGCTATCAAATTCCTTGCCGGCAATGTCCCTGCCGGACCAGTCTGCGGCGGAGAAGGTGCAGGCGATATATTCGTTGTCAGAGAGGTCATTCATGGCGCCAGTTTACCTTGCCTTTCAGGTGTTCCAGTCTGCCTTTGATCGCATTGGTTATATTCCCCACTTGAGGAGCACTGTGTACGGGTCATAATGCAAGGTCACAAATTTAATAACAGGCAGCCATTCAAGGGGGCCGGGGAGATCTTGATGTCCATTCAACAACTGCTACTTCGCGGAAAGTGCCTGATTCGCGGAAAACGCTGGTTCGTGGGTCTTGCTCTGGCTCTATTGAGCGGTGTGGCTGCTGCTGCACCCGTTCCTTTGCAATGGGATGACAATAATCCGGCCAATGGTTCAGAAGCAGTTAGCCAACCCGATACGCTGGGTGGTGACTATATCTATGTCATTGGCCCCGAAACCGCGGCCCATGGCGTATGGCGCACTGTGCTGACCGTTACCAGTGGTGAAGCCAGCCTGTATGTGAAGCAGGGCGACCCATTAGTAACGGCAACTGGCGCACTCGTTTCCGCCACCCCTGGCAGCGACGCCATATTGATCGACCAGCCGTCCTATTCTGCCGGCCAGGGTTGGTATATCCGCGTCAATGCCCAACCCGGCACTACCTGGACGTTGACCTCGGGCGATATCGATGTCACGGACTGGGGCACCGTCGATGCCACTACGGATACTTCCAACGCGACCATCGGGCCGGAAGGCATGTTGTGGTTCAAAGTAATTATGGACCCGGCGCTGGTGCAGGCTTGGGGCATCATGGAAAAGAGCCCTACACCCAAGGCGATGTATGTCTCACGCGGCAAAGCGCCCATGGTAGCGGGCAGCAAGAAGGTTGCCGACCAGAAAGAGGAAACGCGCGGGCAGATGGTGGCCACACTGAGCGGCGGGACCGCTACCTATTACTTGGGGGTGGTGGGTAACGAAGGCGATACGGTGAACCTCACTGCATTCAAGCATAACGTGATCGTTCCATCCACGCTGCCACCCGGCGAGTATACCGACGAAGGCCCCGATAATTTTGCGTTCTCCCTGACCGGGCAATCCAGTGCTGCCATTAACACAGGTGTTAAAGCCGGTTTCCGTTACGTGACCTACCAGGTCAATGTGCCGGCCAATGGTCTGGGCTGGCAGGTGAAAATGACGCCAGCAGCAGGGGATACTGCTGATCTGTATCTGCGCTACGGTCAGGTCGCCACGCCGAACGACAACCATGCAATGTCGGAATTGACTGGCCAGATTACTGATAATGCCATCATCGTACCGCCGGACCTCAACGTCGGGGTGTCATACATCACGGTATATAACCCAAACTCGGCTGACAGCGATTTTACCTTCAACCTGAAAAGCGGTGACCCGCAGGTCACCCCCGTCCCTTATATCAACGAGGCACCGAGCCAGATCATCAATGCCCCAGCTAACCAGAATATGGGCGGCTGGGTGTATTACCGTGTCGACAACGTGCCTGAGCAGCTGAATTATATAGGTTGGGAGTTGTTGTTATCCCAGCAAGCGCCTGGTTCCGAGCTGGCCATACGCCGCAATGCGATTCCGGCGTACGGCCAATACCGGATTAATGGGGTTGCTACGGCAGGTCTCAAGCGCGCAGATATCAGCAGCACCACGGGTATTTTGCAAGATCCCAACCACGAGGCGGATATCTGGTACATCGGTGTCTATAACCCGACAGTCGCCCTGGGTGCTTTCGAACTCGTTACCCGTGCGCCGCAACGCAGTACGCTCAATTTCAATGGTGGTACAAGTGCTGTCGGTTCACCCACTTGCGATGCGACCAATGGGCAGGGCGTGGGAGCGGTGCGCTACTACCAGGTGACGGTGCCGGCTGGAGCCCTGGGCTGGGATGTGCGGCTCAGCAACGTGACGGGTGCGGGCGTGGAAATGCTCGTCAGGCGCGATCTTCTGCCCAATTTTAAATCAGGGGGAACAACTCCGACAGGCTCGGACCACTGGGCTTCCGGCACATCTTTTGATGTAAACGGTGATTACACCGATGATAATAATCCCGATGGTTCGTCGGCCAATGGTCAATACTTTACCGTAGGTATGGATAACCCTCTGGAGCCGGGCACTTATTACATCGGCGTGGGAGTTCGCAACCCGCCATCTAGCGGTTTTATCTGCTACAACATCACCAGCCGGGCTATCGGTATCGGTAACGACGGTGGTGGCAATCCTTACGCTATCCAGGTGCAGGATATTCCTCTGAACGGTTCAGCCTCTGCCACCTTGCCTTCACGGGAGATAGCGGTGTATCGCATCAATGTGCCGGCCAATACCCCCGGCTGGATGCTGAAGCTGGAGCCGGATGCTGGACAGGAGGCCATGCTGGCTGTCGGTTATAACCGTATCCCCAGCGTCGATGCGAGTGAAGGCTATCCAGTGGTGGATACCCGTTTTTTTGGCACGACCCGTGAAAATACCGGCAATGAATATTTTTACCGCTTCGCTTCGCGCAATACAGCTACCAGTACTGACGAGCAATACCTGACGCCCGCCACCTATTACGCGGTGGTGGAAAGTGAAGGCGCAGGCCGTGCACCGGGTGACAGGGTGGCTGCCGGGTCGGCCCATTTCACCCTCACCAGTGCAGTGATGCCCTATACCGATACCGCAGCCGATCCGCTGGATGAAGGAGAGATCAAGAGCTGGTCAGGCAAATCGCTACCTTACGGAGAATACCATCTGTACCGCATCCGACCTGTGGCCGGGCTGGCCGCTATGGATATCCGGCTCAAGAACCGTATTGGCAAACCTCGAATATTGGTAGAAAAAGCCGCTACTGATGTCTTCCGCTTCCCGAACGACGGCCACGGCAATGGTTGCGCCTCTGGCATGACGGTATCCCAGGATCTTGATCCGGCTGTAAGCGGCTATGCGTGCGATTTTTTCCAAACAGACCTGATTACAGTGCCCGCTCCGACGGGTGATTATTGGGTGTTGATAGCCAACCAGGAGCAAACAGATCCGGGGCTTGATGGGGGCTACGATCTGGAAGTGGAAGGCAAGGCTATGCCGGATCTGTCGTTCAATGGCGGTAGCATCGATGTTCCAGCAGCTGATCCGCAGATTGCCAATAGCTGGCGTTACTACAAGGTAGTTGTTCCCGCCAACGCTGTGGGTTGGGATGTGCGCCTGAATAATGTGACGTCTGGCAAGCCCCAGATGGTGATACGCCGTGACCTGTCACCCACCAGCTTTACTTTGCCTGCTTCTATGCAGCTAGCCCAGACCACCTGGCCCAGCGGCAGCCAGGTGGTGGTAAGCGGTGACTACACTGACGACATGGCTGCTGGAAGTGCGGTAGTGCCTACCGGGCGCTATTTCACAGCAGGTATGAATGCGCCGCTGGTGCCGGGCACCTACATTGTCGGGGTCAGCAATGCGAGCTTTATTGCCAGTCCGCAGCCAACAGATAACATGGCCTACACCATAGAGAGCCGTGGCATCGGTGAAGTGACAGAAGTGGATGCCAACGGTAATCCGTGGCTGATACCCGTCCAGCCATTGGCTTTCAATGGTGGCTCGGCCAGTAGCAGTCTGGGTGTAAGGGATGTGGCGGTTTACCGTGTAGATGTGCCAGCGGCGTCTGCCAACTGGGAGCTCAGCTTGCAACCAGCAGCCGGCCATGAAGCCATGATGGCTGTCAGTATGGCGCGTCTACCTAACACCGATGCTGGTGAAGCAGGTAACAGTGTTACGACAGCGGGTGGGACGGCCCGTGAGAAAACGGCGGGTGACTATTTCTACAAATTTCCCACAGCAGCGGGTGGCAGTGTTAACACCGGTAGCTATTACATTGTGGTGGTCGGTGAGGGGCAATCGCCTGTTGACGCCACCCATATGGGCACAGGAGTTGCCAATTACACGCTAACCAGTAACGGCAGCTTGCCACTGCCAGTAGCTGCTTATGTGGATGGTACTGTTCCGTGGAGCAGCCAGCCTCTGGCATACGGCCAGGTCAAGACCTACAAAGTGACAGTGCCGGCGGGCTTACCGGAAATGTGTATCGCCGCCAGCAGCACGGTCGGGTTTGTATTGTCCAATGACACTGGCGGTCTGGTGGCGCTGGGTGGGGATTCGGCAGACACCGAAATGCCCTATCTCAAGGCGATCGAGGGCGGTGCCGGCAGGATGAATTATTATCAGGGTGCGGGGGTGATAGTGCCTAACCCGGTTGGGGATTATTACCTGACGGTGAGTCAGCCAGAAAAGACCGAGCCATATGCAAGTCCTGTCCAGTTTGATATTGCTTTCGATTGCGCACCTATTCCTGAACTGGATTTCAATGGCGGTTACGCGGATGGTGTAGTAGGCACTGGTGGCGGTTTTGACTGGTATCACGTAAATGTGCCGGCCAACGCGGTGGGTTGGGATTTGCGCCTGATCAATGTGGCGAAGCCAGACTTTGAGCCGGTTGCTACCCACGTTGGTAAACCCAAGCTTGTGATCCGTCGTGACCAGAAGCCGGTGACCGCTGGCGGTAGTATCGCCGACAACGCCACAACATGGCCATCCGGTGCGCAATGGCAAGTGGGTCAGGATTTTACCAATGGGGATACTGACACTGCCACTTCACCAAGAAATCTGGTGCCAGCTGATGGCCGCTTTTTCACGGTGGGTATGGGTGCGCCGTTAACAGCGGGCAGTTATTACATTGGTGTTTACAACTCTGACCAGAACTACGGTGCCAAGTACCGGATTCTCAGTCGCGGTATTGGAACCACTGATACTACCGATGCAAACGGCAGCCCGTGGCAGATTCCCGTGCAGACACTCGGTTTCAGTGGCAGTTCTGCGGTGGGCAGTATCGCGCCTGTGCCACTAGGGAATAGTGATGGCATGGAAGATTTGCGCGATATAGCGGTATACCGCATTACTGTGCCAGACAATGTTAGCGCCTGGGATTTGCAACTCACGCCCGATCCTGGCCATGAGGCCATGTTGGCCGTGCGTCTTGGCAATTTGCCGAACAGCAAGGCGGGTACCGCTAACGCAGATCCCGCCGGGTTGGCTGAAAATATGGATAAGTTACAGGGTGTAGCGCGAGAGCGGGCTGGTAAGGAATATTTCTACCAGTTTGCCAGCCGTGATACGGCCACTGGTACAGACCGACAATTCCTGACTCCCGGTGATTACTACGCCGTGATTGTCGCCGAGGGCCAGAATCCTGCAAGCGCAAGCACATTAGGGGCGGGTATAACAAATTACACATTGACCAGTGTTGGCCAGATGAACATCAATGACCAGACTGCCAGCCCGTTGGCTGATGGAGGTCCGGCTATCACTTGGAGTGGGCAAACTGTGCAGCCGGCGGCGCTGAAAATGTACCGGGCGCAGGTGCCAGCAGGCGGGTTGGAGGCAATCGAATTCCTGTTGAAAAACCGTACCGGCAAACCCGGGATGTTGGTAGAGCGTGGTAGCACGGGCATTTACCGCTTGCCCAGCGAAAAGCAGGATAGTGAGTTGCTCTACACCAAAGCCGCGGATGGTGGCTATGAGCGAGATTTTTACGATACGCAGGTAGTGACCATCCCTTATCCACAGGCAGGTGACTATGCTATTGCGCTCGGTTCCTATGATACAGCTGCCAACCCATTGGCAGCCGGGTATGACTTGCAGGTGTCCAGTATCCCAGCCAAGTCATTGGCTTTTGATGGTGGACAGGATAGTGATGTGCTGGTGAAAAACCAGATCCGGTATTACAAGGTGGTAGTACCGGACACGGTAGACGGAGGTCCTTTGTTGGGTTGGCAGGTCAGTACAGACCTGGTGGCCGGTGGGGTGGAATTGCGGGTGCGGAAGGATTTTCTGCCGACAGCGGATACCACGATCAAGCCGGTAGTAAAAAGCTTTCATGACGAGGCGGTACTCACTACGCCTTTGCTCACACCAGGAACCTGGTATATCGAAGTCAAAGCGACGGCTGATGGCACGGATTACACCATCAAGAGCAAGCCGGTACGGCCGGTGCGCAGCTGGACCTTACCGATCAACGCTGCTGGTTTCAACACTCCCGGCCTCACTGCGCCAATGTTTGGTGACAGCGGCATAGACGCTGCCGGTGCGCCGATTACCATTCCGAATCTGGATCAGGGTACGGATCTGAAAATTGGCCAGATGCATTTCTATAAAGTGACGGTGCCGGTTGGTAACGCTGGTTTGCTGCGGACGGAACTGGATGCGCTGGGCGGAAATCCCCAGCTGTATATCCGCCGCGATGGCGCCCCCACCCTGGATCATGACCTTATTGGCGACAGCAATACGAGTGCCACGGTATTTAACAAGGTGATATACGACCGTGCAGATGAAGATGCCAATAGTAGTTATGGCCACTGGGTGGCACTGGATTCGCGTGCCAGCTCACAACTGGAAGCGGGCACTTGGTGGCTGGGTGTTTTTGCCAAAGACTCCAACGTCCGTTACCGCCTGAAATTGTCTGCCGGCAATGTCGAAAATGGTGCTGGCGCACTGGTGGATAGCCTGGGATATATGCAGGATCTGTCGCCCAATCCAGCGGTGTCCACCACCTACAACAACCAGACTCTGGCTCTGGGTGATATTCGCTACTACCGTCTGAAACTGCCGCAATCCTCGACTAATAACCCGACGAGTACGCCGGTCAGCTGGACGGTTACCTTGACGGGTAACAACAATCTGGGGATACGTATTCGTGATACTGCCCCGCTCGGGATGGGAAGCAAGATCTTCTCGTCTTTTGTTGATGGAGGTCAGGTTGACTGGAAGGACTGGAAAGATGAAAACGAACAGACCAGCAGCGCCTCTCATGGCTACATGACAGGCACAGGTACCAGGACATTCAATATTCCCGAGTTGAAACCGGGTGCCACGTACTATCTGGCCGTGCGCGCCAGTGCTGACATTCCGGTACCTGCACCGTTCTCGATCACTTCGTCCGTCAGCAGCACAAGGTTGCAGCTGGATGGAGTGGTGGATTTCGCCACAGGCAGTGTGAATAGCAGCATCCCGGCAGGGCAGACCCGTTTATACCGGGTAGATGTGCCAGCTTCTGCCGGTGTCTGGGAGCATACATCCACACATGATCCCGCCATCAAGGTGTATATACAGCAGGGCACGGTGTCACCGCAGGCGGTCAGTGATGGCAGCAATGCCGCCACCAATCCCAAGCACTATAACGACTGGTCATCGGTCGATGGTTTCGGCAATGCCGGTACTACCAGCGTCGGTACGGCGGGTGTTGCCAGCACCACAGGTGCCAACTCGGGTATGAAAATGTCGTTCTATCGCAAGCCCACGCCTGCCACGCAAGCGCCGTGGCTCGCCGGGCGGTCATACTACATTCTGGTAAACAATACATCCGCCAGTGCCTTGCCTTTCAAACTGGTCATGGCAGGCAAGTCCCTTGATGTAACAGATGCCGATGGCGATGGCCTGCCAGATGATTGGGAAGTGGCCAATTTTGGTGATATCAGCAAGTCGCCCACGGCAGATGCCGATGGTGACGGCTTGACCAACCTGCAGGAATTGCAGGCTGGTACAGATCCCAATAAAGCAGACACTGACGGTGATGGAGTCAAAGATGGCGCAGATGCTTTCCCGTTGAATCCAGCGGAATCCGCAGATCTTGACGGTGACAAAATTGGCGACAACGCCGATCCCGATGATGACAATGACGGCATTCTGGATGTGGACGATAACTGCCATTACGTAGCAAACCCTCTGCAGGTGGACACAGACAATGATGGCGTTGGCAATGCTTGCCAGACAGCTGTTATTTCCTTTGAAACCGGCATTCCAGTGGGTTGGACCGCGGCGACACCGGGCTGGGTGCCCGCTGTTGATCAGTTTTCGCATTTGACCCACAGCTTGCGTGCAGCGCCGATAACAGGGTCCCAGGTAGCTACGCTCAACTGGCGGGAAAGTTTTGCCGGTGGCAGCCTGAAGTTTGATGTGAAGGTGTCATCACAGATTACACAAGACTTTTTCACCCTGAGCATTGACGGTGTAGCTGTGGCAGCTACCAAAAAATCCGGTGAATTTGGCTGGGCGACGGTCACTGTGCCAATAACGGCAGGAGCGCATACCCTGACCTGGACCTACACCAAGGATGCAACCATCGATAGCGGTAGTGATACCGCGTGGCTTGACTACATTCGCTACACTCAGGGTGAAGATGCTGGCGATACCGATGGTGATGGCATTCTGGACATCGATGACACAGATGATGACAACGATGGTGTGCCAGATGCGACGGATGGTATGCCAAAAGATGCTGGAGAAACTTCTGATGCTGACGGTGATGGTACTGGTGACAATGCGGATCCGGACGATGACAACGACGGCATTCCCGATGTGCTGGATCCATTCCCACTGGATGCGAAGTTGTGGGCAATGACGGAAGGTTCTGTTGCCAATGCCAGTGTTGGCCATGCGGTGGCCTACGCAGGTGATGTCAACAATGACGGCTTCGGGGATGTGGTAGTCGGCTCCTACAGGGCCAGTCCGGTTGTATCCGGTGTTGCCCGCAAAGGTGCAGGTTCCATCCGCGTCATTTCCGGCAAAACCGGCCTGCTGATTCCTGCGCTATCTGTTCCGGGCAGTCTGGCGGGCGATGGTTTCGGCTTCAGCGTGGCAGGTATGGGCGATGTCAATAACGATGGCTTTGACGATATCGCAGTCGGTGCGCCAACGGCAGATCATCTTGTTGCGGGGGCTCTGGTAAAAGATACCGGCAGTATCACGGTGTTGTCCGGCGCTGACGGCTCGGTCATTTTTACCAGGTATGGTGTGTTTACTGGTGACAAGCTGGGTACGGCTGTGGCACTGGCTGGTGATGTGAATGGCAACATCAGCCCGGATATTCATGTTATCGCCGGCGCACCACTGGCAGATCGCAACAATCTTGGCGTGATTACCAAAGATCTCGGCAGTATCCGTATTTACAATGCAGCCACGGGCAATCTGTTAGCTGAACGGTTTGGTACAGCGGTAAAAGATAACTTTGGTGCTGCTGTGGCCGCCGCCGGCGATGTCGATGGTGATGGATTTGCTGATGTGTTGGTCGGCGCTCCGTTGGCAGACACAGCGTTGGTAAAAGATGCGGGTCACGTTGAATTGCTGTCTGGTTCTGTGCTGACGGCAGGTCTTACTGGTGCCATGCGTATATTTGAAGGAGAAAAAACGAAAGACGGCTTTGGTCAAACTGTGGTGGGTAATATCGATATTGATGGTGATAGCTTGCTCGATCTGGCCATCGGGGCGCCGTTGGTGGATACCACCACGATTGTGGCTGGCAAGGGTGTTGTTCATAAAGATGCCGGGCGTATTTATCTGTTTACCGCGAGCACCGGTGTCGAGCACTATCAGTTGCAGGGTGCTATTGCAGGCGATCAACTCGGCAGCGCCATCAGTGCAGCGGGTGATCTCGATGGTGATGGTGGTGACGATATTATCGCCGGTGTTGCCAAGGCGGATCGCAGCAGTGTTGTTGCCACAAAATCAGGGGCGCTCAAAACCGTGTTGGCCAAAGATGCAGGGCGCGTGACTGCGTATTCAGGTCCTACGGGCAGTGAATTGTTCGATATTCCCGGCAAACTGGCTGGCGATTTCTGGGGCGCTTCGGTCAATGCCATGGGTGATATCAATAACGATGGTGTGAATGATGTCATTATCGGTGCATGGGGCGACGATATTCCTGCCATTAATATCAAGGGCAAGGCTGTGTTGCTGAAAAATGCCGGTCGTGTAGACGTGATTTCCGGCAAGGCGGCGCTGGAGTAATGTTGTTCAGGCTTTACAATGATCTCCCGTAAAGCCTGATATCTCTACCCCATGGCCTCGTCCCTGCTTCCTGAAAAACCGTTGGTGATTTCACCGTCCCTCGCCGCCACCATCGGGCTGGAAGAGGCTGTGTTATTGGCGGTGTTGCACGAGTTGTTTGTACACAGGGCAAAAAATGGCTGGCTGGCGGTAGATAGTGTTGTGCTGCAGGGCTTCCTGCCGTTCTGGCAGCCGCAAGATATACAGCGCGTTGCTGCCAGCTTGTGCGACAAAGGCATCCTGCATTTGCGTTCGGCACCGTATCTCAGCAGCCAATTGCTGGATTTCAATCTGGGCGACGATGCAGTCAAATCGCCTGCACCGGTTAAATCCAGAGCCACAAAAACAGCAGCGGTAGCTGGTCGTGCAGGTCTGATTGCGCCTACCTGGCAGCCGGATGTCGAGATGCTGCGCCAATTGGCGCAATTCGGCGTTACCCCCGAATTTATACAACAGCAAATTCCCGAGTTTGTGCGCTATTGGCGCGATCGCGGTGAAGCGCATCACTCCTGGGATGGCCGTTTCCAGAAACATATTCAGCGTTTGTGGCGCGACCACGAGTTGCACGGTGCGAAGCTGCGCCAGAACACGGGCATGGCAGAAGGCTGGCGGCCGGGGCCGGATGCGATCGAGATTCTGGTGCGAGCCGGCGTCAACCGCGAGTTTGTCGATGACAGTGTGCCGGAGTTTGTGCTGTATTGGCGCGAGCGCGGCGAGTTATCCACCACCTGGGACAGCAAGTTCATCCAGCACGTGCGCCGACAGTGGGCTATCTTTACTGCAAAGCTGGCGAATGATCCGACGCCGCGCCCGATCACTGCAGATTGGCAACCGTCGTTGGATGTGTATGACATCCTGCAGATGGCGGCGATTGATGAAGTGTTTGCGCGCGCGCAGATCAGCGAATTTGTGTTGTACTGGTCAGACAGTAAACAAATACACAGCAGTTGGAACAGTAAATTTTTGCACCATGTAAAATATCGCTGGGCGCGTCGTCACCAGCAACCGTGGCAAGGAGAGACCGATGGATTCATCGCAACGCACACCGATCGCAGCTGGCGCGAAGGGGTCTGATCGCGATCGCGTTATGGACGCGATCGACCAGATGTTTGCCGAGTTTGCACTGGTGTACCACAACCAGTACCAGAAAGCGTTTCCTGACAAAGAAAAATTGATGTTGGCAAAACGTTTGTGGATGCAGCATCTGGCGCACTACACACCGGAACAGATTCTCGCGGCGGTACGCCGTGTGACACAGGAATCGGAATACTTGCCCACGGTACACGGCGTGCTCAAATATCTTGGCGCGAATGCACTGGGCTTGCCGGATGCGCGCGATGCGTATCGCGAAGCCTGTCTTGCACCATCGCCCAAGGTAGAGCAGCGGTGGTCGCATCCTGCTGTGTATCTTGCTGGTGCAGCGAGCGACTGGTTTTTTCTGGCGAGTCAAACTGAAAAAGTGGCATTGCCTGTATACGAAAAATATTATCGTGCATTGTGTGAACGTGTAGCACAAGGTGAAGTACTGCAGCTGCCTGTAGTGCCAGCATTGCCTGAACGTATTTCCCAACCGATGACGGCGGAACAGCGTCACGCAGCGATGCAGGCATTGCGGAGCAACACAGGACTGTGAACATTGATGTAGTTGAGCTAACCAGGAGAATCACAATGAAGAAAACGGTTTGTGTTCTAGGAATTGTTGCATTGGCAACCACGCTTTTGCCTGGCTGTGAGGTAACCGGACCTCATGTCAAACTAAAGCCACCCGTCACGGTGGATGATGATTATCACCATCGTAAGGGTCATCATGACAAGGATGATCACGATGACGATGACGACGATAATGACAATGGCAATTTCTGTCCGCCGGGTCAGGCTAAAAAGGGGCGCTGCTAATGTTTCGCTATCAATCGATGTTACGCCAGTTTTTTGCAGCGATTCTGTTGCTGGCCACGCTGACTGCCTGCGGTGGAAAACTCACGCAGGAAAACTTTAACAAGATTGACAACGGTATGCCCTACGCCGAGGTGGTAAAGATTTTGGGGAAACCGCAATCTTCTGAAGGTGGTGGCGTGTTGGGTATCACAGCAGGTGCTTCGGTGTGGAAAGATGACAAACACCAGATCAGTATCACGTTCATCAATGAAAAGGTCGCTAGCAAGACATTCAGTGAAATCAAACCTGCTGCCACTGAAAGCCAATAAGCTTTTTATACATTCCGCTTAGGTTGATCTGCGTCTGTCTGGGCGCAGGTCATCTGGCTATCATGGAAGTCTTGATAGGCTTTTCGGGCGGAGTAATCGCTAGTGTCATCGCAAGATTCTTGTAACGTCGATTTCCTCGTGGTGGGTTCCGGTGCCGGTGCATTGACCGGTGCTATCCGCGCGCATGATCTCGGCCTCAACACCTTGATCGTCGAGAAAAGCGGCTTCTACGGCGGCACATCCGCCATGTCGGGCGGCAGCCTCTGGATTCCGAATAATCACCTGATGGCATCTGTCGGTATTAAAGATAGCGATGACGAGGCGCTCACCTATCTCGCAAACATAACCAAAGGTGAAGTAGAAGAATCCCGTTTGCGCATGTTTATCCGCAAAGGTGCGGAGATGCTGAAGTATCTCGATGAGCGTGGCGATCTCAAATGTGATGTGCTGCCAAAATATTGTGATTACTACCCGAATGCTCCCGGTGCAAAACCGGGCGCCCGCACACTGGAAGCCAGCCAATTCAGCACATTGAAACTTGGTCGGGATTTGCGGCAACTGCGTGCGCCACATCCTGGTTGTGTGACTTTCGGTATATTGCATATGTCGGCAGCGGATGCTTATCGCGCCATCCGTGGCGACTGGCGTTTTAATCTCACGATGCTGAAAAAAGCAGTACTGTATTTTGCCGGTTTGCCATTGCGTCTTATTGCGCCGCGCAGTACACGCGTGACATTGGGGAATGCTCTGGTTGCATCACTGCGCTGGGGTGTGAAAAAACGCAGTGTGCCGCTGTGGTTGAACAGCCCGGCGAAAGAGTTGCTGGTAGAAAATGATCGCGTTGTCGGCGCAATCATCGAGCGCGACGGCAAAAAAATCCGGGTGCGCGCAAAGCGTGGCGTGTTATTGGCATCAGGCGGTTTCGAACAGAATCCTGTATTGCGGCAACATTATTTGCCGAAGCCGACATCTACCAACTGGTCTGCCGCAAATAAACATAACACTGGCGATGCATTGCAGATGACAGAAACGCTGCAGCCAGCATTGGCGTTGATGGATGATGCCTGGTGGACGCCGGCAACACTGGTACCTGGCGCCGCACCAGCTTACGCGCTGGTATTTGAAAAAAGTATGCCGCACAGTTTGTTTGTAAACAGTCAGGGTGAGCGTTTTACCAACGAAGCTGCACCGTATATCGATGTGGTGAATGGTATGTACGCGAATCATATCGAAGGAGAAGGTGAGCGCAGTGCTGTGCCATGCTGGATGATTTTTGATGCGAGTTATCGCAAAAAAACAGCCATTGCCGGCTCGGTTTACCCATCCACCATGATGCCGGATTCAATAGTGCCGGATCGCTACTGGAACACGCTGATCTACAAAGGCGATACCTTGTCTGCGCTGGCGCACCGGATCGGTATCGACGCACAAAATCTGCAACGCAGCGTGATGCGTTTTAATCGCTTTGCGCAGACCGGTGTGGATGAGGATTTTGCGCGTGGCGGCAACGCGTCAGACAATTATTATTCTGATCCGTCCTGCAAACCCAACCCCAATCTGGGCGCGCTGGAAACCGGGCCGTTTTACGCCGTGCCGATTGTGGCAGGTGATATCGGTACCAAAGGCGGTTTGTTGACGGATGCGGATGCGCGCGTACTGCGTGAAGACAGATCGGTTATCGCAGGTTTGTACGCTTGCGGTAATTGTTCAGCGGCAGTGATGGGGCGTTCCTACGCCGGTGCAGGATCCACGCTGGGGCCTGCAATGGCGTTTGGTTTTGTGGCGGCGGAAACAGCAGCGCGCAACTGAGGCAGTTTTGCCTTGAAGCCACTTTTCAGTCATCTGTCCGTACCGCCAGTCATTTATCGTTTTGCCGCGTGCTATCTTTATCAGTAGGATGTAGACATCTTTCTTGGTGGATTGCTTACTTCATGCTAACCATTAAACGCAGGTTTTCTTTTTTAGTGTCGGCTGTGGCGCTGATCGCTAGCAATGGGGTATTAGCTGCTTTTCCCGGTGCCCGTGACCCTAGTTTTGGCGGTGGTGACGGAGTGGTTCTCACTTCTTTCAACCCCTATGGTGCGAGTGCTGAAGCGATTATCCAGCAGCCGGATGGCAATCTGGTAATAGCGGGTGCGGTCGACAAAACCGATCCGGCAACGGGTGAAAAAAATCTGATCCTGATCCGCTATAACGGCATCAACGGTGCGCGAGATCTCTCGTTTGGCGACAGTGGTGTGAGTGAAGTGTCCTACGCCCAGAGCATCCGGGCGACCGCATTGGCAAGACAGTCTGATGGTAAGTTGCTGGCTGCCGGTTGGGTGAGTCACGCGGCATCCAGTGATGACTTGGCAGTCGTCAGAATAAAGGCCAATGGTGCTATTGATAAAGGGTTTGGCACAGACGGTATCACTACGGTCGGGTTGGGTACCAGCAATACCCGGGCTTTTGCCGTAGCAACCCGCAGTGATGGAGCAGTATGGGTAGCCGGTTATACCTACTCAACGGGTTCCAATGTGGAAGATTTTTTGTTGGTGCGCCTGAAAAGTAATGGTGCGCTGGATAGTGTTTTTGGTACGGGTGGCGGACTGTTAACAGACATCGGTGGGGGGACTGACAAAGCGTATGCCATCACCAAACAATCCGATGGCAAGCTGGTATTAGTGGGAGAAGCGAGTGTCAGCCACTCCGCTATCCGCAGCCGTGATTTTGCGGTTGTGCGTTATACCGCCGATGGCAAGCTGGATGGCAATTTTAGCAGTGACGCTAAAGTGACCACTGAATTTACAGACAATGATGATGCGGTGGCATTGGCTTCTATCCAGCAAAAAGATGGCCGGATTGTGGTGGTCGGGTCCAGTGCCGCAGCAGGTGGTGGTGATCGGGATATTGCCGTGGCGCGCTATTTGTCGAATGGCGCTCTTGACCCCAGCTTCAGCGGCGACGGTAAAGCGCTGGCGGATTTTGGTGGAAATGATGACATTGCTACTGGTGTTATCCAGCAGTTTGACGGCAAGTTGCTGGTCTCTGGCAGTAGCAGCAATGGCGACGCTGTTCTGGTGCGTTACAACACAAATGGCACGCTCGATGCTGATTTTGGTGTGGCAGGCAAATTGGCCATTTCTGCCTCTGTGCCCCTGTTGGTGAATGGTGTGGTGCAACAGACGGATGGACAAGTGGTAACAGCGGGCTACAGCTATTCCAGCGGTAAAAGTGTCGTGTCTCTGGTGCGATATCTGTTTAATGATGATGACAAGGATGGCGTGATAGACACAACCGATAATTGCCAGTTTGTTGCTAATCCCGATCAGACCAACTCGGATACGGATGAGTTGGGTGACGCTTGTGACGATGATGATGACAACGATAATGTCAAGGATGTAGATGATGCCTTCCCGCTTGATCCGACAGAATCGGTGGATACGGATCATGACGGCACGGGTAACAATGCGGATACGGATGATGACAATGATGGGGTGCTGGATGTTGTTGATCCGTTTCCACTGGATCCATTTTTATTGAATCGTATCAGCGGTGACAGTGCGGGTGATACGGCGGGTTACAGTGTGGCCATAGTGGGCGATGTAGACGGCGACGGCTACGCGGATACCTTGGTGGGCGCACCGAAAAATGACGCCATTGTGCCGCCAGCAACGAAAGCGGCGGTGGATGCCGGTTCTGCTTATCTTTCGTCTGGCCAGACGCGGACACTGCTGCATACTTTCAATGGCGCAGCCAAGGGCGACGAGTTTGGTACAACAGTTGCCGCATTGGGAGATATCAATGGTGACGCTGTCCCCGACTTCGCAATCGCTGCGCCCAAGGCAGACCAGATAGATCCTGTCACCCATAAAGTGTTGGCAAAAGATCGCGGCGCAGTCACCGTGTATTCCGGCGCTGATTTTTCCTTGTTGTACACGCTCAACGGTGAGGCGGCTGGCGACGGTTTTGGTATCTCCGTGACTGGTATGAGTGGTGACAATATTCTGGTGGGCGCATGGAAAGCAGATGGCGTTGACCCTGTTACGCAAAAACCGCTCAAGGATGCCGGTGCTGCGTATTTCTATTCCGGTCAGACCCTGCTGCACAAATTCACCGGTGAAGCGGCCGGCGATTACTTTGGTTACAGTGTTGCTGCGGGCTCGGATCTCGATCACGACAACGTTGGTGAGGTCAGTATCGGGGCATACAAGCATGATCCCCTGGATAGCATCACCAGCAAGCCGCGCGTCGATGCTGGCAGCGTGTATGTTTATAGCGGTGCCTCGCCCTACACGTTAGTGAAAAGGCTTGATGGAGCTGCCAAAGGTGACAATTTTGGCTTTGCCCAAGTGGCCATTAATAACGGCCTGGATGCCTTTACCGATTTGCTGGTAGGCGCCCCAAGAGCTGATGTCATCATGGGCAAGCAATACATTGATGCCGGGCAAGTCGCATTATTTACCGATAGTATTGGAGCACCAGCGTACACGTCCCATACACCGAGCCCACAAGCCGGTGCCCGTTATGGCAGTGCGCTGGCTGTTGCCGGTGATGTGAATCTGGCTGACGGCGTGGATTTTGTAGTGGGAGCGCCGAAGACTGATGTCACAACGCTGGATGGTAAAAAGCTCACAGATGCCGGTCAGGCCAGTGCTTGTCGCGCAGATACCGGGGCTACTGTATTTATCTATGACGGTAGCTACAAGGCTGGACAGGCCGGTTTTGCCGTAGCGGGCGGTGGCGATCATGATAATGATGGCTATGCTGACATACTGTTAGGTTCGCCGTTTGCTGCATTCAATGGCAAAGCCAGATCTGGCATGGCGGAGGTTGTTTCTGGCAAAGAGGCCAGTGCGGCGGCAATCCCCTAGAGGTTTTTACTCGCTAATGGCGGAGCTGTAACAATACTGTCATATTTGATTCATAGTCTTGTCACCACGCTTGCCTAAGCTGATGTTGGTTAGAAAATTACCGCCACATCTGAGCTCTCTGGAGATAGACATCATGAAGAAAATACTTGTCCTCGCCGCCGTCATGGCGGTTTCCGCACCCGGTGCCATCCAGGCGCAAGGCCGCGACACTATCAATATTGTTGGTTCATCCACGGTATACCCGTTTGCCACAGTGGTGGCTGAGCGTTACGGCAAAATGTCCGGTAAGACTCCCAAGGTAGAGTCAATCGGAACAGGCGGCGGCATGAAACTGTTTTGCGGTGGCGATGGCATCGATACACCGGATATCACCAATGCCTCTCGCCGTATCAAACAGTCAGAGCTGGATAAATGCTTTGAAAACGGTGCCAAGCAAATTGTTGAAATTAAAATTGGCTACGACGGCATCGCTGTTGCCAACTCCAAACAATCTCCTTTGATGAAAGTGACGCGCGAACAAATTTATGAAGCGCTCGCCAAGCAGCTGCCTGCAAAAAATGGCGATGAAAAAATGGTGGATAACCCGAATAAATTGTGGAGCGACATCGACAAGTCTTTGCCTGCCGTCAAGATAGAAGTGATTGGCCCTCCGCCCACATCCGGCACACGGGATTCGTTTGTGGAATTGGTGATGGAAGATTCCTGCAAACAATATGCGTGGCTGGGAAATATGGAAAAAATTGACAAGGATGATTTCAAGAAAAAATGCGATAGCATCCGGGAAGATGGTGCCTATATTGAAGCTGGTGAGAACGACAACCTGATCGTGCAGAAACTGGTAGCCAATAAAAACGCTTTCGGCATCTTCGGCTATAGTTTTCTGGAAGAGAATGCCGACAAGGTGCAGGGTTCGCAGATAGATGGCAAAACGCCGACGTTTGAAACCATTTCCAGCGGCGACTACAAAATCTCACGCCCATTGTATTTTTATGTGAAGAAAACCCACATTGCCAGCTTGCCTGGTATTCAGCAGTACATGGCAGAATTTACGTCTGAAGCTGCTTGGGGTGATGAAGGTTATCTGGCTGGAAAAGGTATGATTCCTATGAAAAAATCTGAGCGGGAACAATTTGCAGCGGATGCCAAGGCATTAAAAATCCTGCCAGAAAAAATCTGATTCGATGATGTCTGTCGGAGCGCTGTTTGCTTGTCTGTTAGTGCTGCCTGTGCTGGCCTACATCGTAGGTCAGCAACGGGCGCTGCGTATGGGCTTGATGTTGGGCGGAATTTATCGCCTGCATTCATTGCCTTTTTATTACGGCATGATGGCTGCCATCTATTGTGGTGTGCCAGCGTTGGTGCTGGCGGGTTTGTGGCTGTTGGTAGGTGATAGCGTCAATGTTTCTGTGTTGCTTTCACATGTACCGGATAGTTGGAGTAACCTGACAGATAGCGAGCGTGCTCTACTTCTGAATACAGTTAAAAACGTTGCTGCTGGCCAAAGCATTGTTGGCCAACCTGATGATATTGTGCAGGTGGCGGATCTTTATCGTGGTGTGGTGAGCCGTAGTCACGCCGTATCGGTAATCGTCCTGCTCACCATGGCGGTTTGTGGTTTTGCATGGGGCGTTTTTTCAATAAAACCTGAGCAACCTGCGCGATTGCAGGTTGAGCTTGTCGGCCGTATTTTTCTGGTAGCTTGTGCCTGCGTTGCTATTCTTACGACAGTCGGCATTGTAGTGTCTGTGTTGTTTGAGTCGCTGCGATTTTTCAAAGTAGTGTCATGGTGGCAATTCCTGTTTGGTCTGGACTGGAGTCCGCAGATTGCTATGCGCGCGGATCAGGCTGGTTCTTCCGGCGCATTTGGAGCTGTGCCGCTGTTTGCAGGGACGTTACTGATTTCCATGATTGCCATGTTGGTGGCCGTGCCGGCGGGATTGATGTCTGCCATTTATTTGTCTGAATATGCCAACAGTGAGTTGCGTCGCTGGATGAAACCATTGCTGGAATTGCTCGCCGGTATTCCTACGGTTGTGTACGGATTTTTTGCTGCGCTGACGGTGGCACCTTTTATTCGGGAAATAGGCGAATCTATGGGCATGGTGGTCTCGTCAGAAAGTGCGTTGGCAGCAGGTCTGGTGATGGGTGTGATGATTATCCCGTTTATTTCTTCGCTATCCGATGACGTGATTAACGCGGTGCCACAAGCTATGCGTGACGGCAGTTATGCGCTAGGTGCCACGCAAGCTGAAACCATTATCAATGTGATTATTCCAGCAGCATTGCCGGGTATTGTCGGTGGTGTATTGCTGGCAGTGAGTCGCGCCATTGGTGAAACCATGATTGTGGTGATGGCAGCGGGTATGTCAGCAAAACTTACCGCAAATCCACTGGAAGCGGTGACCACCGTCACGGTGCAGATTGCCTCCCTGTTGGTGGGTGACCAGGAATTTGATAGTGCGAAAACACTGGCTGCTTTTGCTTTGGGGTTAGTATTGTTTGTGGTGACATTGCTGTTTAACGTGATCGCTTTGCGTATCGTGAGAAAATATCGGGAGCAATACGAATGAGTTCCGGTGATTACCATAAACAAACGCGCGATCTGGTAAAAAATAGTCTTGCGCGTCGTTATCGCAAGGAAAAAATATTCCGCAGTCTGGGGTTGCTGTCAGTCTTGTTTGGTATTGCCTGTGTGTTGGTGTTATTCGGGGATATCGGCAGCAAAGGGATCGGTGCGTTCGAAAATACCTGGATCAAGCTGGACGTAAAACTGGATCCGGTTGCGTTAGGTGTCAATGAATCCCCGACCACAGAAGAATTACAGCACGCTAATTATGATGCTGTGATTAAAGAGGCGTTATGGTCGCGTTTTCCCGATGCCACGACGCGAGCAGACAAGAAGGCCTTGTTCAGTCTGGTCAGTTCCAGTGCAGGGGATAGCATCCGGCGTTTGTTGCTAAAAGAACCGGTAAAGTTGGGTCAAACGTTGCCAGTGTGGGTGTTGGCGGATGATGAACTCGACACATTTTTCAAAAAAATACATCAGTTGCGTTTGCCAGAGAGTGAACGTTCCATCACAGATAAGCAGGTGGTGTGGATTGAGCAATGGATTAGCGCAGGGCAGATGGAAAAACGTTTTAACCGCTTGTTCTTCGAAGTGGGTGATTCACGTGAACCGGAACAGGCGGGCATACGCAGCGCACTGACAGGTTCTGTGCTTACATTGATGGTGACGTTGTGCCTGTCATTGCCTATCGGTGTGGCAGCAGCGGTTTATCTGGAAGAATTTGCAGCAAAAAACAGATTTACTGATTTTATAGAAGTGAATATCAATAATCTTGCCGCGGTACCCTCAATTATTTTTGGTTTGTTGGGGCTTGCCGTGTTCATCGGGTTGTTCGGTATGGTGCGTTCAGTGCCGCTGGTTGGTGGTCTGGTGCTGACATTCATGACATTGCCCACCATTATTATTTCCAGTCGTGCTGCTATCAAATCGGTACCGCCATCTATTCGTGAAGCAGCGCTCGGTATCGGTGCATCACAAATGCAGGTGGTGAGTCAGCATGTCATTCCATTGGCAATGCCAGGCATACTGACGGGCGCTATTATCGGGATGGCGCGCGCGTTGGGTGAAACAGCGCCTTTGTTAATGATCGGTATGGTGGCATTTATTGTAGATATTCCTCATGGAATCACCGATCCTTCTACTGTTTTGCCAGTGCAGATATATCTGTGGGCTGATTCTTCTGAACGAGCATTTGTAGAAAAAACTTCAGCAGCCATTATCGTGTTGCTGGCTTTTCTTGTGGTAATGAATGCAGCTGCAGTGTGGTTGCGCAACCGTCTGGAACGTAGATGGTAAATGAGAGTCGGGATGGACATTATGAACGCAGCAACCATGAATATACCTGCCGTGAATTCGGCAACGATGAATGCAACGACGATGAATGCAACGACAGAGTATCCTGAAAAAACGGTTGGCCTGCCTTTGGTGGCTGATCCGAAGATGAGCATGCGTAACGTCAATGTTTTTTATGGTGAAAAACAGGCCACGTTTAATGTAGAACTGGATATTGCAAAAAATGAAGTGCTGGCGATGATTGGCCCATCTGGCTGCGGAAAATCCACGCTCTTGCGTTGCCTGAACCGTATGAATGACTCCATTGCGGGTTGTCGTGTTGACGGTGAAATATCACTGGAAAAAGAAAATATTTACGGTGGGATGGATGTGGTGCCGCTGCGCGCGCGCGTCGGTATGGTATTCCAGAAGCCCAATCCATTTCCTAAATCCATTTATGACAATGTGGCGTATGGACCGCGTATTCACGGCCTGGCACACCGTCGCGTTGAGTTCGATGAGATTGTTGAAACCAGTTTGCGTCGTGCCGGTTTGTGGGAGGAAGCCAAAGACCGGCTGGATCAGCCTGGCACAGGATTGTCCGGCGGTCAGCAACAACGTTTGTGTATTGCGCGCACGATTGCGGTGAATCCGGAAGTGATACTGATGGATGAACCCTGTTCTGCACTCGATCCTATTGCCACGGCAAAAATAGAAGAGTTGATTGCGGAGTTATCAGAGAATTACACCATAGCCATTGTTACGCATTCGATGCAGCAAGCCGCACGCGTGTCGCAACGTACAGCCTATTTTCATCTGGGTAGATTGATTGAAGTGAATGATACCGAGCGGGTATTTACCAATCCGCAACACAAGCTGACAGAAGCTTACATCACAGGCCGTTTCGGTTAATGAGGGGATAGACATGGATAACCTGAATTTTGATCAGCATATCTCCCGCCAGTTCAATTCGGATCTGGAGGCACTGAAGGCGCATCTGTTGCAGATGGGCGGTGTGGTGGAGCAACAACTGGCAGATTGTGTAGAAAGCCTTGAGCAAGCGGATAGTGAGTTGGCGCAGCGTGTGTTGGCAGCAGAAATTCACAGCAATAATTTTGAAATCAGTATCGATGAAGAATGCACGCGGATTCTGGCGCGCCGGCAGCCGGCGGCTAGCGATTTGCGCATGGTGCTGGCTGTGGCAAAAATTGTGCGCGATCTTGAGCGTATCGGTGATGAATCAGCAAAAATTGCCAAGATGGCGATCAGTTTATCCGAGCAGGATAGCGCGCTGCGTGGCTATACCGAAATACGCCATATCAGTAGCCATGTTTGCCATATGGTGAGGAATTCACTGACTGCGTTTGCGCGCTATGATGCGGAATTGGCTTTGGCAGTGGCGCGTGAAGATAAAGAGGTAGATAAAGAGTACGGAACTGCCATGCGTGAAATGATTACTTTTATGATGGAAGATCCTCGTACCATATCCCGTGTTTTGAATATACTGTGGGCGTTGCGTTCGCTGGAGCGCATTGGTGATCATGCACGTAATATTGCCGAACAGGTGATTTATCTGGTGAAGGGTAAAGATGCACGTCACCTGAGTTTGCCGGAAATGGAAAAGCTGGTACAAGAATAAATTTATAGAAAGCGGGTGGACATGAATTACTGGTTGATGAAATCCGAGCCGGACACTTTCGGCATTGATCATTTAATGAAACGCCCGAAACAAACAGAGCCGTGGGATGGTGTCCGCAACTATCAAGCGCGCAATATGATGCGTGATGATATGAAAGTGGGCGACAAGGTTTTTTTCTATCACTCCAATTGCGCTGAACCAGGCATTGTCGGTATTGCCAAGGTGGTTAAAGCGGGTTATCCCGATGTCACCGCGCTGGACCCTGAAAGCAAATATTACGATCCGAAAGCGAGCAAGGATAATCCGCGCTGGTTTCGGGTGGATGTGAAGTTCGAGAAAAAATTCAACACAACTATCGCACTGACCGCACTGAAACAGTATCCACAATTGGAAGGTATGGCGGTGTTGGCGCGTGGCAGTCGCCTGTCCATTACGCCAGTGACCGAGCAGCAGTGGAAATTTATCCTTGGGCTGACCTGACGGTCTTTTCCATCGCGCGCTTTTCTTTTTCGCGCTGAATGCCGAGTTCTATCAATTCGCCGTAGTTGGGTTTCAGCATATTGGCGTCATCCAGCATAGGGTTCAGCAGGTCGTGGTTCGCACGGTATTGTGGATCTTGAGCCATTGTGCGCACTTGTTCCATTGACATGGCAGTGCGGGTCAAACCAAACAATTTGAAGTAGTACAGGTAAACGTCTTCTGTCAGGCGATCCGATGAGGCGAGCAATTTTTGATCCTGGAATTTTTCCTGTATCGGATAATTCGGGAAATAGGCCATGATGTTGTAAAACGTCGAATCCATCTCCTTCGGTATTTCCAGCAACAACTCCAGTGTCTGTTTCAGGTCATTTTCTGTATCAAACTCTGTTTGTGGAATCAGGTCAAACGTGGCCGCTGGAATGCCGGATTCAACAATTTCTTGTGCGGCGCGGGTGACACGGCCAATTTTTGTCGGGCGGTCATACACTTCTTTAAGAATGCGGTAACTGCCGGATTGCACGCCCATGGTAATCGCATGACAGCCTGCATCCTTCAACATAGCCAGCATGCTGGCGTTATGTGTCGTGGGATAGGTGTAACAGAAAAACGGCAAGCCGATCTCTTTTTTGTATAGTGTGAGAAATTCTTCCAGCCAGCGTGGGTTGACGGTAAAAACGTCATCCATAAATGTCACAGTTTTGTAACCCAATATGTTTTTGGCATATAACAGTTCACGAATAGCTTTCTGTGGTGACATGCGGCGCAACGAGTCTTTCTTGCCGAATTCATTCTGGTAAAAACTTTCTACGCAGAACGAACAGGAGAACGGGCAGCCGCGCTGCGTCATCATCTGGTACGATTTGTCGACATTGTGGGCATTGGGTTCAAAGTTGCGCTCAAAACGATGCCCATTGATGTAGGCAAAATGTTCAGCTTCCCAAACCGGCATGCCGATAACTTCCAGATCAGCTACAGCGCGTTTGGGGTTTTTCTGGATGGTGCCATCTGGCAATCGATACCAACTGCCGGCAATATTTTCCAGTCCTGCATGGTTATCGATTCGCTCGGCGATTTCGACAAATACATCTTCTCCTTCGCCAACACACACCAGATCGGCGTGCAGAATGGAACGATCAGGTTCCACAGTAGGGCCTGTTCCACCCCACAAAATAGGTTTGTCAAAATGCTCGCGCAGATGTGCTGTAATCGCTTCGGCCTGTACCATGGCATGGCTGAGGCAGGTGATGCCGATAGCATCGACATCCAGTTCTTTCAATAATGTGACCAGATGGCGTAATTCACCGGGTTTGTTTTTTTTCCATGCTGACGTGTCATACAGTGAAGCCCCTTCCTTGTTGACGGCATAGCTGCGCATGGGTACGTCACCAAACACATATTCATCCGCGTCGTAATCCGAAAGCTGTACCACTTCCTGGCGTTTGAAAAAAATCACCTTGGGTTGATGGCCATGCGCAAGCAATTGGCCGGCCAGCTGCGCACAGCTGATCGTCATGCCATAAAAGAGTTTGATGATTGCAATCTTGGCCATACGTTTTGTCTGTATTTATCGTATTGATGTGGTGTATCTCACCAACATACACCAGAAGCCAGGCTATAGAAAGAAGAACGCCGGTGAGGCTGGTTGCGTGCGTATGGGTGTGCCCGTAGACTTCGCGTTCAATTATCAGTAGTGCCGGACACCTGTTTTGATGCCATTGCAAATTCCCGCTGATTCCGTGGGTGTTGTTGCCCCGCAACAGATCAATTTCCCAGAGCCTGTGGCGCTGTCGTCAGGCCGTACATTGAGTGGATTGCAGATAGTCTACGAAACCTACGGCACGTTGAACGCTGCGCGTAACAATGCTGTGCTGGTCTGCCACGCCCTGTCCGGCCATCACCATGCGGCGGGTTATCACAGCGAGACAGATGACAAGCCCGGTTGGTGGGATGTCTATATCGGCCCTGGCAAACCTATCGATACCAATCGCTTTTTTGTGGTGAGCCTGAACAATATTGGTGGCTGCAATGGCAGCACGGGCCCTGCATCCATCAATCCGGACACTGGCAAAGCCTGGGGGCCGGATTTCCCGAAGCTGCGCGTGCGCGATTGGGTCAAGACGCAAGCTATGTTGATGGATGCGTTGGGTATCGATGTGTGGGCGGCTGTGATCGGCGGCAGTCTCGGCGGTATGCAGGCCATGCGCTGGTGTATCGATTATCCACAGCGTTTGCGCCACTGTGTCACCATTGCCTCGGCAATGAAGCTGTCCGCACAAAATATTGCGTTTAATGAAATTGCGCGCCAGGCGATTACGTCCGATCCTGATTTTTTCGATGGCCGCTATCTGGAGCACAATACTTCGCCGCGCAAAGGTCTCTCCATTGCGCGCATGGTCGGGCATGTCACGTATTTATCAAGTGATGCGATGGGGCAAAAATTCGGGCGCGATTTGCGCAGCGGCACACTTGAGCCCGGTAATGATGCAGAAGTGGAGTTCCAGGTGGGAAGTTATTTGCGCTACCAGGGAGAAAGCTTTTCAGACCGTTTTGATGCCAACACTTATTTGCTGATGACGCAGGCGCTGGATTATTTTGATCTGGCACGCGAATTCAATGACCAGCCAGAAAAAGCGTTTGCGCAAACCGGCAGCAAATTTCTGGTCATTTCATTTACTACCGACTGGCGTTTTTCACCGGAGCGCTCGCGTGAAATCGCCAATGCGCTGATCCGTGCTGGTAAAGCAGTGAGTTATGCCGAGATTGATTCCGAGTATGGCCATGATGCTTTCCTGATCCCTATCGAGCGTTATCAGAAAGTATTGTCTGCTTATATGAACAGCATCGAGGTTTGATATGCGCATTGATCTCGATATTGTACAGCAGTGGATTAACCCCGGGTCGCGTGTACTCGATCTGGGTTGTGGCAGTGGTGAGTTGCTGGATCGCCTGACCAGAGAAAAACAGGTGACGGCATACGGCATTGAAATTGATCCGGAAAAACTCACGCGTTGTGTTGAGAAACGAGTCAATGTTATCGAGCAGAATCTCGATGAAGGGTTGAAGAACTTTGATGATGGCAGTTTTGATACAGTCGTGATGTCGCAGACTTTACAAGCGGTGCACTATCCACATCTGGTGCTGGACGAAATGTTGCGTGTGGGGCGTGAATGCGTTGTATCGTTTCCTAATTTCGGGTACTGGCGTTGCCGTGTGTACCTCGGATTGCGTGGACATATGCCGGTGTCAAAATTTCTGCCGTACACATGGTATGACACGCCGAACATCCACTTCTGTACGATCGATGATTTTGAGGATTTCTGTTGTGAGAGAAATATTCGCATCATCAACAGGCGTTATGTCACGGCTGGCCGCGACGATGATGCGCTGTCTGTGCGTTGGCCGAATATGATGGCTGAAATGGCTATCTACAGGCTGGCGCGTTAATGCAGAGCGTTGCCAGTATTTCATGAAAGAATTTTTATGAAAAAAATTATTCTCGCTTCAGGCAATCAAAAAAAACTGCTGGAATTGCAAAGTCTGTTGTCTGGTCTGGCAATGGAAGTGTTGCCGCAATCACAGTTTGCTATTCCGGATGCTGTCGAAGATGGTTTGTCGTTTGTGGAAAATGCCATCATCAAGGCGCGGCATGCGGCGCGTCTTTCCGGCCTGCCCGCGATTGCTGACGACTCGGGGATTGCCGTTGATGCGCTTGACGGCAATCCCGGTATTTACTCTGCACGTTTTGCTGGAGCGCACGGTGATGATGCAGCTAACAACCGCAAATTGCTTGAAATGCTTGCGGATATTCCGGAAGAAAAACGCACAGCGCAGTTTCATTGCGTGCTGGTATTCATGCGCCATGCGCATGATCCGGTGCCGTTGATCTGTCATGGTGTGTGGTCTGGCAGTATTCTTTTTTCACCGCGTGGCGAACAGGGATTCGGGTACGATCCATTATTCTGGGTGCCTACCCATGCTTGCAGCTCAGCGGAGTTAGCCAAAGAAGAAAAAAACCGTATCAGCCATCGTGGGCAAGCGATGCGCTTGTTGTTGCAGAAGATGTCGCTGGAGCAGTTGCCGTTGTTGGCGCGTTGATACAATGCCTGCATTGCCGCCGTTATCGTTATATATTCATATTCCGTGGTGTGTGCGCAAGTGTCCGTACTGTGACTTTAATTCGCATGAAGAAAAAATTATTCCTGAACAGGAATATGTTGCGCAGTTGCTGCATGATCTGGAAAAGGATATGCCATTTGTGCAGGGGCGTGCGTTGCAAACGATTTTTTTTGGTGGCGGTACGCCGTCGCTATTTTCCGGCCATGCAATAAAAGCCATTCTTGCAGGTGTGCAGAAAAAAATAGCGCTTGCAGATGATATCGAGATCACACTGGAAGCTAACCCTGGCACGGCTGAAGCAGAAAAGTTTCGCGCATTCCGCGCGGCAGGTGTCAATCGTCTGTCAATCGGTGTGCAAAGTTTCCATTCCTATCACTTGCAGGCACTCGGACGTATTCATGACAGCGTGCAAGCTGTGCATGCGGTGGCTATGGCGCAAGCAGCAGGTTTTGAACGCATTAATATTGATTTGATGCACGGTTTGCCTGGCCAGACAGTCGAAGAAGCATTGGCTGATTTGCAGCAAGCGCTGGATCTTGGTGTGTCACATATTTCGTGGTATCAACTCACGATTGAACCGAACACAGTGTTTTATCGCCAGCCACCGCCGTTGCCTGCCGAAGAGGCATTGTGGGATATCCAGCAAGCGGGTTTGTCCCTGTTACAGAAAAATGGCTTCAGACAATACGAAGTGTCAGCGTTTGCGCACACAGGTCAGCAATGTCGTCACAATCTCAATTACTGGCAGTTTGGCGATTATCTCGGGATTGGCGCTGGCGCACACGGCAAGATTACACTGCCCGAAGAAAATCGCATTCTGCGTTACAACAAAACACGATTGCCACGCGACTATCTCCAGCGTCAGGATCACTGCGTTGCGGAACAACATGATTTATCTGCTACAGAGCTGCCTTTTGAATTCATGCTGAATGCGTTGCGTTTGGTGGAAGGTGTGCCGCGAGCATTATTTGCCGAGCGAACGGGAGTGAAATTTTCTACTATTGAACTGGTATGGCGTGACTTGCAAAGTCGTGGACTGGTTGTGGAAGATGAGGTGCGTCTTGCCACAACGCCACACGGTTTTTTATTTCTGAATGATGTTTTGACAACATTCATGCAGGATGGATTTTTGTAAAAATCCGATGGATAATGCGAGTGTCATTGATGACGCCGTATAAACCTATTTTTAAAAGGAATGGATATGGATATCCTGAAGCAGTTTTTCTGTCGTATTTTTTTTGCCTTTGTGGCTACCCTTCTGTTTTTTCATGCCAGCTTTGTTGTGGCAGATATATACAAATGCACGCAAGCTGATGGTTCGCTACAGTTTTCTGATGCATTGTGTGAGCATGGAACGGCCGAACCTGTTGTATTAATCGAGAACAGTGCGCTGGATAGCACGGCCGAGCGCGAAAATATCGCCAGATATCAACAGCAAGCTTTACGCGAGCAGAAAAAATCACATCAGCACAAGCCGTCTGCGCTGTTGATCACTGATACGTATGCAGAAGAGCGAAATGCCAGAATTACCGCTGCAGAGCATAAAGTCAGTAACAAAAAGAAAAAGAAAAAACGCAGTAAAGCAAAAGCTGGCAATGAAAAGAAGAGGTCGACAGTATAACGAGCTGTCAGGCGTCTTTTTTGCGTCGGGCGGCCAATTGTTGCTCCAGCTGTTCGGCGCTTTCCAGCAAGTTCACTTCTACAAACAGTTTGCTCGCTGCAGTGTGGTTAGTGAGCGCATCTGCCGCGAGCAGGATCGCACCGGAAGTCCAGGTAGGTTTTTCGTCTGGCCATAACAAATCTTCAGCGAACTGGTAGCCGGTCCAGTACACGCCTTCATCATCGCGCCATTGGTGCAACCAGCTGTAAAGCTCTACTGCGCGTGCATGATCACCTGCTGCCAATAATGCCATGGTCAATTCGCAGGATTCCGCCACCGTCACCCAGGGTTGGTCAGAGACACAGCGACAACCCATGGCGGGTACAACAAATTCGTCCCAACGTGCATTGAGTCGTTGCATGGCAACTTTTTTATTATCGATAGCGCCGGTCAATATCGGATAAAACCAGTCCATCGAATAACGTTTTTTGGATTCCCATGTGCGATCAAAACGCTCCGGGTGATGACGGAGGACATTGCCCAGTTTTTCGCGCGCATTACGCCAGTGTGGTTTGGGTTCGCCCAGTACAGTAAAAATATTGATTGCACATTCCAGGCTTTTATAGATGGAGGCATTGCCGGTGACCAGCGCATCGCGCAGCGGTTTGCCCTGTTTATCGACTGCCCAGTGAATGTCGCCGTGTTCTGTTTGCAGGCCAATAACAAAACGGATGGCGTGTTCAACCATATCTGCCATTTCACAAAGAAAGGAATAGTTTCCTGTGATCAGGTAGTGATGCCATACCCCGGTAGCTACATAAGCAACAAAATTGGTTTCGCGACGTTCATCATTTTTAACGGTGCGATCCTGATAATGAATCCACCAACTGCCATCTTTCAGTTGTTCACTTTTCAGCCATTGGTAAGCACGTTCTGCGGCTGCGTGTTCGCCGCCAATGGATAGCCCCATCGCGGCTTCAGTGTGATCCCACGGGTCGGCATAGCTACCGGAAAACCAGGGAATACAGCCATCATCCAGCTGTGTTTTCAGAATATAGTCGACGGCCGGGCGTAACAATTCTTGTGGAAAAAAGCCCTTGCTAAAAAACGGACCGCTCATGCCGATTGTCCCTGTGTGCTGGGTTTGTAGAAATACATCACGACACTTTTTCCGATCAATGGATTGAGTATGCTTTCCAGTGTGCTGGTGATTGCCGGTTTTTCCATCATGTCCCACACCAGCAGCTTGTGCCAGGTTTGCACTAATGGGTTGGTATCTTTTGTCTGCCAGAATGCACATTGCAGCCACCAGTAAACACTGTGCAATGCATGCGCCCAGTGGCGGCGGATAAAATGTAAACCGGTATTTTCAATATCGCGTTGCAGCTGGTGTTCCTTGAAGATGCGGATATGGCCGCCTTCATTGCTGTGGTATTCATCAGACAGTGCCCAGCAAATCCATTCCGGTACATAGCGCGGCACGCTGATAGCTGCCACTCCGCCGGGTTTCAGGATACGCGTAATTTCTTGCAGTGCGCCGCGATAATCAAGAATATGTTCCAGCACTTCCGAGCAGATCACCTTGTCAAAACTTTCGTCGGGAAAAGGTAGTTGCAGTGCGTTGGTGCAGGCGAGGTGAAATTGTTTTCTTCTGTTATCCGCTTCATTGAATGGAGCAAATTTTTCTGCTGCTTTCTGCAAATCAGCAAAACCGAGATCAACACCTATAGCATGCACATCGGCTTCGACGTAGAAACTGATTACGTGGCGACCTTCGCCACAGCCCAGATCCAGCACTTTGTCGCCGCTGCGAAATCCTAGCGTTTTGAAATCAACAGTTTTCATGCGGCGGCTTCTTCTAATTCAGGCGAACGTCTTTTCTGGAGCATGCTGTGATAATAATTTTCAAACTGGTGTGCGGCGAGATTCCAGCAAAATGTATCAAGAATACGTTGCCGACCGGCTTTCGCCAGTTGTTCACGTTTCACGGGATGCTCAAACAAATCGATAATGGCATCGGCGATGGCTTTTTCACTGCCTGCTTTGACAATCACGCCAGCATTACCTACCACTTCCGGCAGCGCGCCGCCGTTAGAGGAGATAACCGCTGTGCCGCAAGACATCGCTTCGCCTGCTGGCAGGCCAAAGCCTTCATACAGTGAAGGGCAGACAACAATTTCTGCTTCGTTGTAATGCTGCACCAGTTGTTCAGTAGAAATACCGGAAATAAATTGCACCACATCGGCAATGCCCAGGCGTTTGATCAGGCTCTCGGTGTAGCCGCCTTCATGCAGTTTCCCCACTACCAGCAACGTCATTTCTGGATACGTTTTACGCAGTGTTGCTATGGCTTTGAGTAAATACTTCAAACCTTTCAGTGGTTGGTCGGCAGAAGCAGTGCACATAATGCGATACGGGATTTTTGCTACGTCCGGCATTGGCAGGAATTCTTCTGTGTCGATGCCGTTATAGATCAGGTCGATATCGCTTTGCAGGACATCGAAATCTTTTGCAATATCAATCTGTGAGCGTTCA
>DATIDQ010000044.1:0-15863 GCA_035456205.1 Pseudomonadales bacterium | reverse complement strand
ATCCATGCCTTCGATATCCAGCCCGCGCGCTGCAACATCGGTTGCGATCAACACATTGATGTGTCCCTGGTTCAAACGCGAGATCGCCTGCTTGCGATCTTTCTGGTCTTTTTCGCCGTGCAACACATACACCTTGGCTTTGCCAGTGCCGGCTTTGTGCGCCGCTATCAATACACCGCCTAACCTGTCAGCCTGATCACGGGTGTTGGTAAATACAATCGCTTTTTCATACGTTTCATTGCTGAGCAACCACAACAACAAACGCTCTTTGTGCTTTACGTCATCCGCCGTAATAATCTGTTGCGTGGTTTTGCTGTTCAATTCACTGACTGGATTCAGGCGCAGCACTTGCGGCTCACGCATCACATCCTTGGCCAGATCAAATAACGCACCGCCACTGGTAGCGGAAAACAATAAAGTCTGGCGCTCTTTATTGCAGCTGTTCACCAGCGCCAATACGTCTTCACTGAAACCCATATCCAGCATACGATCGGCTTCATCCAGCACCAGAATTTCCAGATCAGCAAAATCCAGATTGTTCCCGCGTTGGTGTTCGAGTAGACGACCAGGTGTGCCAATTAAAATATCGGGATTTTTGCGGATCGCAGCAGCCTGACGCTTGAAATCTTCACCACCGGTAATCAACGCCGCTTTGATAAACGTAAATTGCGCCAACAATTCCACTTGCTTCAGTGTTTGCAATGCCAGTTCCCGCGTAGGCAACAAAATCAGGGCACGGGTGGCAGTGCACGGTTTGCTGTCCTGCATCAGGGTGTGCAACATCGGCAGCACAAAAGCAGCGGTTTTACCGCTGCCGGTCTGGGCAATAACGCGCAGGTCCGCACCGAGCAAAGCCGGCGGGATGGCCACCTGTTGCACGGGTGTCGGTTCAGTGAAGCCCAGTTGTTCAATGGCCTTCAACAGACGCTCGTGAAGATTGAATGATACAAACACAACAAAAATCCGTCAGGAATAAACAGCTGACAGTGTACCCGTTCTCAGAAGCTGGAGCCCGATTTGATTTGCACAGCCCCGGTATCCTTGACTGGAACAGACGGTGCAAGATCATCTGCACCAGTGATACCAATCAACACATCGGCCCTGCCATCACGACCCATATCACCAGCACTCACTGCCGTACCGAAGTGGTCGCGCTTGTTACTTCCATACCAGGTTTGTAATAGCGTGTAGTTGCTACCGCTCCACAACGAAACGCTGCCTGCATCCACCAGCGCCTGAATACCGGGAGCATCATCCCGCGGTGCGCCGGCAATAATGTCAGCAAAACCATCGGCATTAATATCACCAGCTGCAACACTATTACCCAACGCTGCCTGCGCTATCACACCATATTTTTTTGCCAGTTCACTGCCATCTGCACCAGAAAAAACTATCACGCTACCAGCCGCTCTCAATGTACCGCTACTGTCACCGCTGGCACCCACCAGCACATCATCGTAACCATCATGATTGACATCAGCGCTGGCAATCGCTGTTCCAAAATATGTGTGACCATGCACACCATATTTTTTCAACAACACGGTATTGTTAGTGCGGTAAGCCGTGACGGAACCAATTTTTCTGAGGCCGGGAAGTAAATTATCATCGGGAGCACCAACAATAATATCTGCAGCACTATCGTTATCCAGATCACCAGTTGCAACACTGGCACCTGCATGCGCACGCGCATTCACACCGTGAAATGTATTGAGTACGCCGTAACCATCCCCGGATAAAACCGACACACTACCGGCATCTACAAGACCCGGTGCAAGATAATCCGCGTGGGGCGCACCGATGACAATATCGGCATGATCATCATGATTGACATCACCCAGCGCCACTGAAAAACCCGTCAACGCTTTTGCCTGATCACCATAAAAAGTTTCCTGCCGTAAACCATCCGGCCCGAACAGAACAGTGACACTGCCTGCATCCACAACACCTTGCGCAATGTTGTCGGCTTTTGGTGCACCGACCAGCACATCGGCAAAGCCGTCGTTATCAACATCACCGTTACCAGCCACCGCAAAACCCATCGCATCACCAGCCCCGGCACCATTCACCGCCATCAGGGGCAATCCTGTCTTGCCTGAAATAACTTCAGCACGCCCGGCCTCTTTCATTTTTTTCATGGTGGGAACGGCCTGCACATCGTAACCAGGTGCACCAACAGCGTAATCACCATAACCATCTGCATCCACATCACCGACAAAGGCCACGGCGTAACCGGTTTTATCCTTGCTGAACCCACCGCTGATCCCCGGCATCGGCACAGGATCGCAGGCATCACCTTTACCATCGCCGTCATAATCATACTGGTCATCATTGGCAAGTAACGGGCAATTGTCCGATGCATCATCCAGTGCATCACCGTCATCATTGGGGTCGATACTATCTCCTATGCCGTCACCATCTGTATCTGTTCCACTGTCACAAACATCACCCACCCCATCGTCATCAGTATCACTCTGGTCGGCATTGGTATTAACCGGACAGTTGTCAGATGCATCCGGAACATCGTCGCCATCACGATCAGAACCGGCAATCAGCTTCTGCACAGTGAATGCATCCTGCACCTCACCTTTTTCGTCAATAAATTTTGCAGAGAGTGCAAGATTATCAACATCAATCACCATCGAGCCCAGCTTGCTAAAAGATTTATACATGACAGGATGATCCATAGAACCGCCTTGAGCGGCCGACGATGTTCCTGCCACCGCATACACGGTGCCACCATGTGCGACAGCAGGATGCGCCTTGGTATAGGCCTGTGCACCATTGAGTACATTGCCACTACCAGCATCCAGCGCAAACAAACCATCACTGTACGTACTGGAATTACCATAATGACCTTGCACAAATTTGCTGCGCTCGTAATTGTGGCTGTGTCCGGTCAGCACAAGATCTGTGCCGTGCTGCTCAAGAATCGGCAAAATATTTTCGCGCATCTCGATCAGTTCAATTTCGGTATCGGAATCGTGTGTGCCTTTCGTGTACGGTGGATGATGCCAGTAGGCGATGATCCAGTCTTGCGTATTGGCGGTCAGATCAGCTTCCAGCCATTGCGCCATTGCACCGGTGCTTGAGCGATTCACATCAAAGGCATCAAGCACAACAAAATGAATATTGCCGTAGTTGTATGAGTAATACGCTTCCGTCCCGGACGCCACGCCACCCGCTTCAGCAGCCTTGGGCAAATTGAAATTCTCGTAGTAAGGACCTGTTTGTGCTGTGGTATTTACACTGTACCCGTCATGATTACCCAACGTCGGCCACACCGCTGTCTGACGCAACAATGCAGGATAGACATTAAAAAAATTATCCTGGTACTGTTGATAAGTGCCTGAGCCATACGCGTTGTCGCCCAACATCAGCCATACATCGGTATAGCGGTTTCCTGCAAATGTTTGATAGCCCTTATACACATCACGTTGATCCTGATTACCCCTGCCGGAATCCCCTATCACCCAGATCCGGGTTGGCGGATGTGTGCCGACAGGTGGTTGCGTCCTGAAGAAATACTCTGCTCCACTGTAAAGCGCTTTGGTGCCGGATCCTGTGCTGTAGTAATACTGTGTATCCGGTACAAGCCCCGTCAATTGCACTTCGTGTTCATTCACCTGATTTCTGTTTCTTGCTACTTTGTCCAGATTATTTACCGAGGTGCCAAAACGCACAACGCTATTGCTTTTGCTGGTTGTACCCCAACGAATAATGGCTGATTCTGGCGTAACCATCTGGACGTAGGGAGCGCGGGAATATTTTTCCGATACATCCGTGTAATTACCCCCCAACAACAATGCGAATACTGAATCAGGACTGTTGATACTGGACTGGTGTATTTCAACCGCAATGGTATTGCTGCCAGTACGCAATACATTTTTTATAACACCGGCAGCGACATAGGCCTCATTCGATGTAGCTGTTTCATTTTCACTACTGGCCACCGTATTAAAGGCAACAGCGCCCGACGGCATATTATTCCTGAATACTTCAGTCCCGTTGATGTAAACCACAATGCCGTCATCGCGTAAAACTGTCAGCGAAAGATCATGGAACTGGGCGGGATTTTCTATATCGAAGGTGTGGCGATAGTAACTGGTGATGTAGTGCGCGCCCGCAGGCCCACTATTAATCAGCGTGGTTTCATCACCAAAACCGTAACCCAGCTTGGCTTTGCCTGTTGCCCATGCACTATCGTTGAAATTTCTGGCGCGCCATGCGGTGCCCTGGTTGCTGCCATTATCAAGATAACGCCATTCAACATTGAACGGGTCAAACAAAATAGTAGAACCGGCCTGTGCCAACATAGATTGCGTGGCAACAACAGCTGCCAACAACAGCCAGAAGAATGTGTGAAAAATCCGGGGGCGCTGGTACATTTTGTGTGCCTGTTATTATTTGCAAATGGCGTTTTCAGTATGATCACAATCGCCGATGCCGTAAAGCAGGCAGGCTTTCACGTACACGCGCAATAAGCGCTGCATTCACTTCACCGATCACTACACCCTCACCTTCCTCCAGCACTGCACAGACCTCACCCCAGGGATCCACCAGCATGCTGTGCCCCCAGGTGCGGCGGCCATTCACATGCACACCGCCTTGCGCTGCTGCCAACACATAACACTGGTTTTCAATGGCGCGCGCTCTTAACAACACTTCCCAATGCGCCTCACCCGTGGTGTAGGTAAATGCTGATGGCACCACGATCAATGTGCAATCACCCAGAGCACGATACAACTCGGGAAAACGCAAGTCATAGCAGACCGACAAACCCACACGACCAAACGGTGCCTCAAAAAAGCTGACGCTATTTCCTTCACTGATCGTCCGCGCTTCATCGTAGTTTTCATCACCTTTGCTGAAACCGAAAAGATGCATCTTGTCATAGCGCGCAATACATTCACCTGTTGGTGCGTAAACCAGCGTTGTGTTCAGTACTTTGCCGGTTTCCGACGATTGCAGCGGCAGCGTGCCGCCAATCAACCAGACTTGATGTTGCTGCGCTATGTCGCGCAGAAAATCCTGCATCGGTCCAGAACCGGGGGTTTCTGCCTGTGCCACTTTATCTGTGTCCTGCATGCCGAGTATCGCCCAGTATTCCGGCAACAATAGCAATTGCGCACCGCGCGATGCCGCATCAGCAATCAAACGGCACGCAGTAGCCATATTTTCTGTCACTTGCGGCGTGGACACCATTTGCAACGCTGCCACTGTAAAACCCGGCGCAACACTCATGCTGTTTTACCTCGCTTACTGGAAAAACTGGCCACGACCATCGCATGATCACTGACATACGGTTTATTACTGCCGAGATGCTGGCTATTGATTTCCCAATGCTGTAAATGCCAGCGACTGTCTGCAGCGCGCGCATGAAAATGCCAGGAAAACAGCAGATGATCCAGCGCGAGAGTTTCATCGTCACCGCAAAATGTTATGTATTTATTGGTATTGATGTCGGGTGGATTTTTATCCAGATCCAACAAATGATATAGACCCCAATCGGCACGGCGACCACTGCGATTGTTTGTGCCACGTCGAAAACGCGCATCGCCTTTCAACGCATCCAACACATTGCCAGGATTGCGGTCATTGCAATCACCCGCCACGATCACGGCATCGGTAGATTGCGACAACTGGCGATTTACCAGCAAACGCAATACCGCTGCTTCTGCAAGGCGACGCATGCCGGAAAGTGCTTTGCCAATATCCAGCCAGTGATCCGCGCCCACGCCGTAATACGTGTCGTTATTGGGAGAAATCGGGCGACGTGATTTCAGATGTGCATTAAACAAAGTCAGCGTGCGCGCATCCGGTCCACGCAAGCGCAATTTCAAAACCGGGCGCGAAAATCGATCGATAGCCAGATGCATTTCATAACGTGTGTCATCACTGCGCCAATTCAATTCCGGCGGAAACGCGCTGATCCATTCTGCGCTGAGTATTTCCCAATCCTTATGCACGGCGCACGCCACATTCATATCGTCGTTGCTGTCGTGACACAGCAGTTGATAGCTGTCCTGCAAGCCTGTTGTGTTGAACACATCTTGCAAAGCCGCTTCGCTCCATACTTCCTGAAAAGCGATCAAGGTCGCGGGGTGTTGTTTGATCTGTTCTGCTGTCCAGCCCACCTTGCGCTGGTATTGCACCGGTGTCCAGGCAAACTCGCCGAACATCTGCTGACCGGGTCGCTGCAGATTGCACAGATTGAATGTTGCAACAGAGAACGTCATACATTGGTTACCCATAAAAAACCGGGAAGCCATAAAAAGTGGCTACATGCCAAGTGGGGAAGCCCACTGGTGACGCGCAGGCTCACGCGGCTATGATGCAGGACTGAACAATTCATCAATGCGTACTTCAATGAGGGTGGCAACATGAGCGAACCAAAACCGGTAATAGCAGTGGTAGGCGGCACAGGCGACCTGGGTACTGGTCTGGTTTTCCGCTGGGTCAGGGCAGGCTATCACGTGATTATCGGCTCACGCAAAGCCGAGAGCGCCGTAGAAGCTGCTGCCACCATGAAAGCCCGTTTACCAAGTGCACAAGTGGAAGGCATGGAAAACAGTGCCGCTGCCGCCAAAGCCGATATCGTCTGCATGACCGTACCTTTTTCACACCAGCAGGACACGCTCGCAGTGATTCACAGTGCGGTGCAGGGCAAGATTTTTATCGACGTGACGGTGTCGCTGAAACCGCCAAAAGTCGGCACCGTGCAATTGCCAGCTGAAGGCTCTGCCGGTGTCATCGCACAAAAAACGTTGGGTGAAAATGTGCGCGTGGTGTCAGCGTTCCAGAATATCGCCGCTGCGCACTTGAACGATGAACACGATATTCACTGCGATGTATTGGTGACGGGCGATAATGTCGATGCACGCGAAGTGGTAGTGCAACTGGCGCAAGCGGCTGGCATGAAAGCCTGGCACGCCGGCCCTATCGCCAACTCTGCCGCCACGGAAGCGCTGACATCGGTGTTGATCTTCATGAACAAGCGTTACAAGATCGAAGGCGGCGCAGGCATCCAGATTACCGGTGAACCCGGCGTCTGATCAGGCTATTCACCCATGAACGGACTGCAATTATTTGCACTGCGACATTTTCCGCTGGTAAAACCCGGCGATGATCTCGCGGTGCAGATCAGCCAGTCACTCGCCGATAACCAACTGGCGTTACAAGATGGCGACATCGTTGTCCTGGCACAAAAAATTGTCTCGAAATCTGAAAACCGTTATCGCGCATTGAAGGATATAACACCGCGTGAAGAAGCGATAAAACTCGCGCAGGAAACCGGCAAAGACCCGCGCGCAGTAGAACTGGTGTTGCAAGAATCCAACCGCGTTTTGCGCTACCGTTACGGTTCTATCGTCGTCGAACACAAACTCGGTTTTGTGCATGCAAATGCCGGCATTGACCAATCCAATTTGCCAGACAATGTCGATTCAGAAACGGCCTTGTTGCTGCCAGAAGATTCCGATGCCAGTGCAGCGGCATTGCGCAATACGCTGCAACAAAAATACGGCGTAAAAATTGGCGTAGTGATCAACGACAGTTTTGGTCGCGCCTGGCGGCTCGGCACGGTCGGCATCTCCATCGGCATTGCCGGTTTTGACCCATTGCTGGATTTGCGTGGCCAACCCGACCTGTTCGGACGCACGCTGGAAATTACACAGGTAGGTCTCGGCGATGAAATTGCCGCCGCTGCATCACTACTGATGGGGCAAGCCGGTGAAGGTGTGCCGGTAGTGATTTTACGCGGCCTGCAATTACCGGAAACCACAGGCACTGTGCAAACTTTATTGCGCAAACCGGATGAGGATATGTTCCGGTGACTGTTTTTTTTGACAAGAACACGTCATTCCATGGCAAAGTTCTCGCGTTGTGCGGCGGTGTCGGCGGTGCAAAACTCGCATGGGGTTTGGCACAAACTTTATCACCAGCACAACTCACCATCGTCGTTAATACCGGCGATGATTTTGAACATCTGGGGTTACATATATCGCCCGATCTGGACACCGTGATGTATACGCTCGCCGGCATCAATAACCGCGAACTCGGTTGGGGACTGGCTGGTGAAAGCTGGCAGTGCATGCAAGCCCTGGAAACACTCGGCGGTGAAACCTGGTTTCGTCTGGGTGACAAGGATATCGCCACGCATCTGTTGCGCACACAACAACTGGCACAGGGAAAAACACTCACCGCGGTGACGGCACAGTTGTGTGCAAAACTCGGTATCCAGCACACCGTTTTACCCATGAGCAATAACGCGGTGCGCACAATAGTTAATACTGACGCAGGCGAACTCGCATTCCAGGATTATTTTGTGCGCCAACAATGCAAACCAGCCGTGCGCGGTGTGCGTTTTAGCGGCGCAGAAACCTCAACCCTGTCACCGGAAATATTGGCAGCATTAAACGATCCGGAATTGCGTGCTGTGATTATTTGTCCGTCCAATCCACTGCTCAGCATTGCGCCTATTCTCGCTGTGCCCGGTATGCGCGAACAATTAATAGCGCTGCGCGAAAAAATCATCGTCGTTTCACCCCTGGTTGGCGGGCAAGCCGTGAAAGGACCGACGGCGAAAATGATGCAGGAAATGCATATTCCCACTGATTCAAAAAGTATTGTTGATTTTTATACCGGACTGCTGGGCATTCTGGTCATCGATGCATGCGATGCCAACGATGCCGATGCCCTGCGTGCGCAAGGCATCACTGTGCAAATCACCAGAACGCTGATGAAAACAGACGAAGACCGGATCGCGCTGGCTCGCGCACTGCTGGCAAAACGCTGATAACCGTCAGAGAAACTTCAGCAGTTTTTCTTCACAGTCAGAAAAATCCCGCATGGTACCCACCGTTCGCACACCTTCACTTTTTGCAATAACGGCATCGCTGTAGGTGTAACAGGCACCGCGCATACCCTCAGCCTGACTGGCCGGTTCACCGGCCATTTTGTCGATATCGAAGCAACGCGCCAGCGCCACAAAATAGCCTTTCTGCAGGGTAAATGCCGCTTCCAGCTCGTCACCGCTAAAACGCTGGCTGGCCCATTTACCGAAGCCGAGATAGAACGGTTTGCCGGCAAACTCCGCCGGCTCAGTCAACTGTAAATCACGCGCTTTCCAGCAGAACATCTGTTCACCATCACGCAACACGGTGCAGACAGAATCCTCACTGTCGGTCTGGTCGGTGACGGTGATATCCCACTGCCGCAGCGGCTGCGCACAAGCGGCATGGCGAATCGCCATCACGGTGAGATCAAACAGGTGCGTGCAGTTGGAGGATGCCGGCATGTAAAAATTCATGTCGCGCAAACTGGCGTGGATACTGGCACCGACAAAACCCTTGATAGGCTCCACAGCACCCGGACAACTGGTGTACGGGATGCGCCGTGCATCCGCTTCGACCGCTGTGACCTGCGCGCCATCGTGGTACACCGTCACACTGAAACCGTGGTTGGTATCCTCCAATGCGCCAAACACGCAACCGTCGCGCTGTTCCAGCCGGATACGGCGACGATAGGTACCGCTACCGTAGAGTGGATTGCGCGGATAGTCGGGCAGCACCGCCATATCAGTTGCGCGCAGCGGCAGCTTTACCCGCCATGCGGCCTGAAAACGTCACATCGCCCACTGACGTACCGCTGGCATAACCATCACCACGACGCGGAACGCCTGCTGCAGTACGGCCTGCTGCATACAAACCTTTGATGGGCGCACCGTCAGTCATCAACACTTCGCCAGACGGTAAGGTATCCAATCCGCCCAAAGTGAAACACGGGAAAATCGCACCGCGTTCCGGCGTGGCATCAATCGCCACCAATGGCGGCGTCAATGCTTTCAACCACTGTGGTGATTTGTGGAATAACGGATCCTCACCTTGCGCAGCATGTTCGCTGTAAAAATTGATAGTGTGTGCGAGTGAATTTTTCGGGAAACCCAATTCCTGTTCCAGCTCTTCTGCGGTTTCACCGGTGCCGACAATATCGCCATTGAAAAACGGTTTACGATCAAAATTACCGTAATCTTCGGCGGCAACAATCATGTACAGGCGATCACCCGGTTGTTGAATCGCATACGTACCCACACGACCGTGGTATGCATCTTCGTTGATGAAACGTTGCCCCATCGCATTCACAAAAATACCGAAGGTCATATTGCCCGGCGGATAAAACGGAATCGTCATGAAACCTTCGTGCATATTGATCGCCGCACCACCGACACTCACACCCATCTGGATGCCGGTGCCGGTATCACCCGGGTTGCCAATAGGAATATTGCCGCGCAACAATTTCGGCGCATATTTCTGCAGCATCTCTTTATTCATGATGAAGCCACCAGCGCACAACACCACGCCTTTTTTCGCACGCACGAAACGCTCTTTCATGTCGATGCGCACTACCACGCCATGCACTTCGCCTTTTTCATCCGCAATCAGGCACAGCGTGCGGGTGTCGTAATGCACGCGAATATTTTTTCGCTGCTCGACATTTTCCGTCAGAATTTTCATCAACAGCGGGCCGCCGTTGTCGCCTTCCACTTGCAAGTTATGGCCGCGCGGTACCGGCTTGGCGATATCGCGGAACGGCCAGGCTTTTTCACTGCCGGTGTAGAGCAAACCATCATCAGTGAGTGCGACGATAGCGCGTTTGTCGAGAAAGGAATCCTTGAACGGCACACCGCGTTCAACCAGCCAATTAAAGTGATCGACCGCACCTTCAGCATAAGCGCGCACTTTGGCTTCATCTGCCTGCGGACCGTGCGCTGCCATCAAAAAATTGAACAGGTTTTCGGTGCTGTCTTCAAAACCGCAGGCTTTCTGCACGCGCGTGCCGCCATTGCCGCCGAGATACACTTCACCGGATGACATCGCCGTAGAACCGCCGCTGGCACTGGCCAACTCGAAGATCATCACGTCTGCGCCGGCATCTGCCGCCTCGAGCGCGGCACAAGCACCCGCACCACCAAAACCGACGACTGCCACATCGGTTTCAAAATCCCACTGTGGTACGTCTTTCAGCAAGACAGGGCGAGCCGGGGTATAACGAGCTGATGTATTACAAGAATCACTCATGACAGGTTCCGTGGGGTTATCCAGAAAGGCCGTCATGATACCAAGGGTTTCCTGCGGAATGACTGCGGTCAACCGCGCTTAACTTTCCATCCGCTTTATTGTTTAATGCGCGCCTTTCTGCTAACACCATTTGTGACGGATCCATCATAGGGTTGCTGGTTTAAAAATGAGTCTACTGGTCCAAAAATTCGGTGGTACATCGGTCGGTTCGGTCGAACGTATCGAAGCCGTGGCCGATAAACTGGTCAAATTCCATGCTGACGGCCACAAGCTGGTCGTCGTGCTTTCAGCCATGAGCGGTGAAACCAATCGCCTGATCGGCCTGGCTAAAGCCATTCAGGAAAACCCGACTCCGCGTGAGCTGGACGTACTGGTCGCCACCGGCGAGCAAGTCACCATTGCCCTGCTATGTATGGCACTGCACAAACGCGGTATCGACGCCCGCTCCTACACCGGTGCGCAGGTTCGCATTCTGACTGACAGCGCCTTCAACAAAGCGCGTATCGAACAGATTGATAGCGAAGCCATGATGGCTGATCTCAACGCTGGCCGTATTGTGGTTGTAGCCGGTTTCCAGGGTGTAGACGAACAAGGCAATATCACCACGCTCGGCCGTGGTGGCTCTGATACCACGGGTGTAGCGTTAGCCGCCGCACTGAAGGCCGATGAATGCCAGATCTACACTGACGTGGATGGCGTGTACACCACCGACCCGCGCGTTGTGCCAGAAGCACGTCGCCTCAACCGCATCACCTTTGAAGAGATGCTGGAGATGGCCAGTCTCGGCTCGAAAGTCCTGCAGATTCGCTCGGTAGAATTTGCCGGCAAATACAATGTTCCACTGCGTGTCCTGTCCAGCTTTGCTGACGGCCCGGGCACTCTGATCAGCCTTGAGGATGATTCCACCATGGAAAAACCCGTTATCTCCGGCATCGCTTTTACTCGCGATGAAGCCAAACTGACCATCCGTGGCGTACCCGACACCCCGGGTGTAGCGTCACGTATCCTCGGCCCGGTCAGCGAAGCCAATATTGAAGTCGATGTCATCGTGCAGAACATCGGCGCGGATCAAACTACCGACCTGACCTTCACCGTCCAGAAAGCCGAGATGCAGAAAGCTGCTGATGTGCTGGAGCGCGTGGCCAAGGAACTGGGCGCCAGTCAGGTACTCAAAGATGATAAGGTAGCCAAGGTATCCATTGTGGGTGTGGGTATGCGTTCGCATGCTGGCGTGGCCGCAAAAATGTTCGCCACACTGGCGGCACACAATATCAACATCCAATTGATCACCACTTCGGAAATCAAGATTTCGGTGGTGATTGAAGAGAAATTCATGGAGCTGGCGGTACGTGGCTTACACGAAGCGTTTGAACTGGACCGGACTGACAATCTGGAAGTGCAATAATCCATTTACCCACTATGCTTTAGTAACAAGGAGATAGGTTATGCTTATTTTGACTCGTCGTATCGGTGAAACCCTGATGGTGGGTGATGACGTCACCGTGACTGTGCTAGGCGTGAAAGGCAATCAAGTGCGTATTGGCATCAACGCACCAAAAGATGTTTCTGTGCATCGCGAAGAAATCTATCAGCGCATCCAGCAAGAGAAACAGGGTGGTGGCGCTGTGACATCGAGCCAAGCGTATCAGGACAGCGACTACGGCCACGACGATCTGGGCAACCGCTAATCTCCGCAAGAATCTCACGTCAGACACTGCAGCAGGCTTTAGCAACGTTTGACGCGTGGGTGTGCTGTCACCAGGGCAAGGATGCTCATTTTTATCCCTGAGCCATATGCCTTTAATCCCCCCGCATTACCCTATTTAATCCCGACTTTTACTGACTTTGACTGGCATCGATATGTTGCTATTGCTATCATGCCGCCCCTCTGGAGAGATGGCCGAGTGGCCGAAGGCGCTCCCCTGCTAAGGGAGTATAGGGTTTATAGCTCTATCGAGGGTTCGAATCCCTCTCTCTCCGCCATTCATCTTTGAACAAACCACCAGTTCGCTCTTGTTAAGCTCAAAGCCCGCGTTTTGCGGGCTTTTTTTTGATTTCGCCAAAACAGAGACGCGTTTCTCTGCTCATTTTTTGGCTGAATCGCGCAAATTCAGCGCGAGTGTCTCTAGAGGCATTTTTCGAGGTTCGCTTTCAAAAAATTGTTGCGTGTGACTGGCCTAGTTCAGGCCGAGATGGGTGCGCTGCTGGTTCCAGGATAGATAGGAAGACGCTTCTTCCAGACCATGCAATGTGACGGTGGATGGCAATGTGCCAGAAAGTGCTCGATGCAAAATATCTGGTGCAAGGCCTGTGAGTGGTAACTGCCGACTCAGGTAACGATCGGAATACCCACATTGCTTGGCCAAAGCCCTGATAGTGAGCTCTGGCGATTTTTCCAATAATTTTTTCCACCCAAAACTTCTGCCAATGGCCTGCACCAACACGGGATCAGGTTTTGGCTGCGCGGGTAACACTAAATCCTTGCCTTCCTGCGACACAATCAAACGCCTGCCATTCGTGCGCTTAATCTGTATTGGGATCTGTAATGTGATGGTGTCTGATCCATCGATAATATCTGGTTGGTGAATAATAGTCGGCGGATTGTCGATTTTTTGTGTTGTGTGCAGATTTTCCTGGAAGGCCAGTTGCGATAAGCCTGCTTTATTTATTGTGATATCCAACCGGTCTGGCCTGACTGTCACACACTCAATCAACTGCCTCAACTGCTGCGACCGTTCGGTGTCATGGGTGAGCTGCGAAATGGCATAAAAAATATTGATGCAGGCTTGGTAGAGGTAATGCATCACATGGTTGATGACCAAAGATTCCAGTAAATCTGCACTCAGGGTTTTGATGGCACATTGTTTATAGCCTTGCGTCAGGGCTTTTCGGCTCACGTAATAACGCTTCTTCTGTTTTAGCTGTTGGCTATCGCTGGTTTTTTCCATGCTGGTGGTGGAAGGACTCATGCAATAGCCTTCATGCGTTTTGAGTTTGCCTTTCAGCAGGAAGTGCGAATGCCAATGGTGGCGGCTGGATTTATCTTTTGTTTGGATACTGTGCTGCACCTCACTCCACAAGGCTTCCTCAATGATCGGGTGGTGCTGCCCCGGATAAATGTCATCGCCATGGCGCACCTTGCCCACATACACCACATTGCGCAGGATTTTGTTCACTTGGCTGACGGTCAGCTTATTCCCACCACGCCATAATCCTGCTGCCGTTTGCCAATGCTTATTGGTATGACCTTCCTGCTGCAATATCTGCATCACTTTTAACGGCGATTTGCAGACCAGATAAAGATTAAATATCTTTTTTACTAACTCGGCTTCTTGCGGCTCAATGATTAACTGACGATCGTTGATCACATAACCCAGTGGTGGCGAACCGCCCATCCACATGCCCTTTTTCTTGCTGGCAGCAAACTTGTCACGAATGCGCTCACCGGTGACCTCCCGTTCAAACTGGGCGAAGGACAGCAAAATATTTAACGTGAGCCTTCCCATGGACGTGGTGGTATTGAACTGTTGGGTGACAGAGACAAACGAGACGTTGTGCTTGTCGAACAGGGTCATCATCTGGGCAAAATCCCCAAGGGATCGTGATAGTCGATCCACCTTGTACACCACGATGATATCGACCTTCCCTGCCTCGATATCTATGAGCAACTTTTGCAGCGCAGGACGCTCGGTGCTGCCGCCTGAATAGCCGCCATCGTCGTAGTGAGTGGGCACCAACACCCAACCTTCGTGCTTCTGGCTGGTGATATAGGCTGTCCCTGCCTCTCGTTGGGCATCAAGAGAATTAAATGCCTGCTCAAGCCCCTCCTCACTGGATTTGCGGGTATAGACCACACATCTGACAGTCTTTGGCTCAGCCATGCCTCTGCTCCCTGAACCGGTGCAGGCCAAAAAACCGTGGCCCCGACCAATGCGCGCCGGTAATGGCCTTGGCCACCAAGGTCAGGCTTTTGTAACTCTGGCCTTGATACTGGAACCAGCCACCGCCCAGTACGGTGACCTGATGGCTTTGCCCACTCCACTCCCTCGTCAACACGGCACCGGGTGGTAAATCCTGCACGGCCTTGGGCGCTGGCAGTCGGGCACACATCCGTGCGGGTTTGTCCTCCAGGGATCGGGTGACCGATGTTGTCTTCATGGCCGCCCGGATCAGGGCATCGGTTTCCCGAGGCCATCGCGTACCGCCACTCTGAGCCACGGAGGCCAGATCGCGGATCAGCATGCCCCGATGGGGCGATGGTGAGGATTTGGGGCAACAGCGGCCCCACAGGGCGCGCAGTTCAACAAGACTGAGCTGATTCAGCCCATCAGGGTCACGGGCAATAGTGGGTAAATCCAGCGAATCGGGCATAACTCCTCCACCAACAGAGACACCGCATGGACGCTCTGTGTGGGGAGCAAGTCAAGCCAACGATTGGCAGTTCATTAAATCCCCAAAATACAGTGACTATCGCTCGTCACGCTGCTCAATCCCGTTTTGCGCAATGAATCAAGAATGACGCGATTGTGTGACGCATAACATTCCTGTTATTCCGTAATCATTTGATATATAAAGCCCGTATTAAGCCCCAACAAGGATGTTATACGCCGCGTTGGAATTTTATACACCAAATTTGGTGTCGAATTAGCGTTAGAGGTCAACCGTGCCAATGCCTCAAGATATACCGGCAGAGTTACAACTACATGATGCAACTTTGGTTTCAATTGAGTTCATATGGCAAGAAGCAATTTGTAAGCTCATAATTGATAAGTGGTCTAAAGAGCAAGC
>DATIDQ010000043.1:0-7836 GCA_035456205.1 Pseudomonadales bacterium | reverse complement strand
CGTTGACTCTCCGGCACAGTTTGTTTCCGGAAAATCAGATCGATGCCCACTTCATTGGACTTTCAGCGCAGAAAGTAACAAAAAATAATTCAACCTCCAGTTTGTTGCTGGCTGGTAGCAAGCTTCCGGTTCTGGTTGGGTTGTTTCTCGATAAAGTCCCCGAGAATTTTTGCACTTTCCATCAATAAAAAATCATCCTGGGGATTTTTTGCATCGCGTTTTTTCTGCGCATCATCCTCAATTTCACTCATTGTGATAAATTTGGGCAAGCCTTTGGCAGCGCGCACATCATTTGTCATTTTGAGGATTTTTGCGTCTTCTTCTTTTTTTAATTGATCCCGTTTGGCCAAATTAAGCGGTATGGTCTTACGTTTTTTTTGCTCTTCTATCCACTGGCTTCTTTTTAACAGAAAATCATACTCGATGTTATTTTTCATTCTCTGGTCATGATTAATTTTTAGTGCAGGGGTCAAACTTTCCAGATCAGCAAAACGGTAATGAGGGGCTGGCTGGATCTGGTCCCATGGCAGTGCATGTTCAAGTGCTGATTCTCCAATATCATCATAAGGCATGAGAGCAGGGAATGTTATGTCAGGTATAACGCCACGATGCTGTGTACTATCTCCGGACACTCTATAAAATTTTGCTTCAGTAATTTTCAGTTTTCCCTGATCCAGCGGAACCAGTGTTTGCACAGTACCTTTTCCAAAGGTCTGGTCACCAACAATAAGGCCACGCTGGTAATCCTGTATAGCACCGGCAAAAATTTCCGAAGCCGATGCGCTTAAATGATTAACCAATACGAGTAATGGGCCATTATAGTTTACGCTGCCAACAGCTCTGTTGCTCCTGTCTACTTCGTTTTCTGAATTAAGAATCTGAACAACAGGCCCTTGATCAATAAACAAATCGGTTAGTTGTGTCGCCTCCGCCAGTGAGCCTCCGCCATTGTCCCGCAAATCAATCACAATGCCATCAATAGGGGAGTCCCTTAATTCATTAAGAATTCTGGCAACATCTCGTGTCGTACTTTTTGCATCCGGATCTCCGCGGCGCATAGCCTCAAAATTGAGATAAAAATTTGGTACGGTAATAACAGCAATATGTAGAGGCATTCCAGGTGTTGAACCCGGTAGCTCAATAATTTTTTTACTGGCAGCCAGATCTTCCAGTTTGACTTTTTCTCGTTTAATAGCAATTGTCTTGATTAAATTATCGCCACGTTTTATTTGTAGTCTGACCCAGGTATCCGCTTTGCCACGAATCAGATCAACAACCTCGTCAAGTCTCCAGCCAACAACATCGGTCCAATCCTCGCTATTTTTTCCTTGTGCAATGGCAATGATATGATCGCTTGCTTTCAACTCTCCTTGCTTGTCGGCTGGCCCTGACGAAACAAGACTGGTGACTTTCGTATATTCATCATCTTTTTCCAGTACGGCACCAATTCCTTCTAACGATAACGCCATACTGATATCAAAATTTTCAGCAGATTTTGGCGACATATAGTTGGTATGCGGGTCGTACAATTCCGTATAAGCATTCATGAATATTTCAAAATTATCCATGGGAGTCTGCTTATTCAGGCGATCCAGCTGTGTCTGAAAACGGCGGGTAAGGGTAGTGCCGATGTTGTCGGTGGGTTTATCGGCTAGCCGTAGTCCAAGAATGTCATTTTTCAAATATCGCATCCATAGAAGATCGGCGGCCTGCATATCGGTGGGCCATGGGCTATTTTTTCTATCAACTTCTATCTCGTCGTTTCCTGTAAATGTCTCGTTCTTTACCACGGGAGCTATTTCATTGAGGATCCAATTCAGGCGAGCTGAATATCTATCGTAGTAGCGTTGGTAGATAAGCTGCGGGCTAGTCAATTTGCCGGCAGCCAGCTCATCATCTATTTTGTTGCGAAAATGATTGAACTCATCAATATCTGACTGGAGAAAAATCATCCGGCCAGGATCCAGAGCTTTAAGATAGTTATCCAGCAACATAGATGACAATGCATCATCCAGTTTCTGCTTGCGAAAATGCTTTTCCTGCATGATCTCGACAACTTCTCTAGTGAGTTGCATCTGAGCGCTGTCTTCAGGCCAAACCTGTTTAGGGGAGTCGGCGTAGCTCCAGGCCACAAACAGAGAACTAGACAGGAAGAGTATTTTTATGAGGCTTTTCAAAGGGATATCCTATTTAACATAATATAGATTATGCGTAGTGGTGTGTGTGTAATACAGGTGGCCATTGTAATGATCAAAACATCAAAATTCCGATAAATCAGCGACTAACGGTCAATTTGTATGACCAACAACCAGCAATAAAAAAGGCAGCCTAAGCTGCCCTTTTTACCATGCACACTTACTATTGGAAATTTATTTCCAGCCGGTCAGATCACGCAGACCCTGGGCAATATCAGCCAGACTGCGCACAGTTTTCACACCGGCATCTTCCAGCGCTGCAAATTTTTCATCTGCAGTACCTTTGCCGCCAGAGATAATAGCGCCAGCATGACCCATACGTTTGCCTGACGGTGCAGTTACACCAGCAATATATGACACAACAGGTTTGGTAACATTTTTCTTGATAAACGCTGCTGCTTCTTCTTCAGCAGAACCACCAATTTCACCAATCATGACGATAGCTTCAGTTTGTGGATCGTCCTGGAACATGCGCAAGATGTCGATGAAGTTGGAACCAGGAATTGGATCACCACCGATACCGACACAAGTAGACTGACCAAACCCGGCATCAGTGGTTTGCTTCACAGCTTCATACGTCAATGTGCCTGAACGTGACACGATGCCGACTTTACCTGGCAAATGGATATGGCCAGGCATGATACCGATCTTGCATTCACCTGGTGTAATCACGCCAGGGCAGTTAGGGCCGATCAAACGCACACCAAGTGTGTCACAAGCGACTTTACACTCCAGCATATCGAGAGTAGGAATGCCTTCTGTGATACAGACAATCAGTTTGATGCCGCTGTTGGCTGCTTCAAGAATAGAGTCTTTACAGAATGGAGCCGGTACATAAATAACAGAAGCTTCAGCACCTGTTGCAGCAACAGCATCGGCTACGGTGTTGAACACTGGTAAACCAAGATGCGTAGTGCCGCCCTTACCCGGTGTAACACCGCCAACCATTTTGGTGCCGTATGCAATTGCCTGTTCAGAGTGCAAAGTACCTTGTGAGCCAGTAAAACCCTGACAGATAACTTTGGTATTTTTATTGATCAGGATACTCATTTAGCACCTCCAGCTGCAGCTACTGCTTTTTTCGCTGCTTCAGTCAGATCGTTTGCAGCAATGATATTCAAACCGGATTCGGCCAGTTTTTTCGCACCAAGGTCAGCATTGTTACCTTCAAGACGCACAACAACTGGCACTTTTACGCCAACTTCTTTTACTGCACCGATGATACCTTCAGCAATCATATCGCAGCGAACAATGCCGCCGAAAATGTTTACAAAAACTGCTTTTACATTTACATCAGACAAAATAATCTTGAATGCTTCTGTAACGCGTTCTTTGGTTGCGCCACCGCCTACATCGAGGAAGTTGGCAGGTTGGCCGCCGTGCAATTTCACGATGTCCATGGTGCCCATTGCCAGACCAGCGCCGTTCACCATACAGCCGATGTTACCTTCCAGTGCAACGTAGTTGAGTTCCCACTGTGCAGCTAATGCTTCGCGCTCATCATCCTGTGTAGGATCGTGCATTTCACGCAATTGCGGTTGACGATACAAAGCATTGCCATCAGCAGCGATTTTTGCATCGAGGCAATGTAAGTTGCCAGCTTTGGTGATAACAAGAGGGTTTACTTCGATCAATGCCAGATCTTTTTCCTGAAACAGTTTTGCCAGACCGAGAAAAATATCGACGAACTGTTTGACTTGAACGCCTTCGAGACCCAGTTGAAACGCCAGTTCACGACCTTGATACGGTTGTGCGCCAGTTAATGGATCAATCACGGCTTTCAGAATTTTTTCCGGTGTTTCGTGTGCCACTTTCTCGATTTCCACACCACCTTCAGTAGATGCCATGAAAACGATGCGGCGTGAGCTGCGATCCAGTACTGCACCGAGATACAATTCTTTGGCAATGTCTGTGCAGGTTTCGACCAGGATTTTATGAACAGGCTGACCGTGTTCATCTGTCTGGTATGTCACCAGACGTTTGCCCAGCCACTGGGCGGCGAATTCCTTGATTTCATCTTTGGTCTTGACCAACTTCACACCACCAGCCTTACCGCGACCACCAGCATGCACCTGTGCTTTAACAACCCATTCCTTGCCGCCGATAGTGTCCGCCGCTTCTACTGCCTCTTTGGCAGAACTGACAGCGTAGCCTTTTGATACGGGCAAGCCGTATTGGGCAAACAACAATTTGCCCTGATACTCGTGTAGATTCATGTTTTACCGCTCTCTACTGATCCGGCACTTGCCGGGTTTGCCTGAAACGATGGCAGAGAGCCGATTGCGCCCACACCACCCCCAAAAATTAACGCGCGAAGTTTACACGTTGGCGGCTGACATCCCAACCGTTTTGCCGGAATTCAGGGGGTAATTGCGGGCATTACATGAATAAAAGACTGCTTTTAACGCTTCTTTTTGTTGGCAACGTGGATGGCATGCCCGTTCACAGCAAGAGCAGCTTCATGGACTGCCTCAGAGAGCGTCGGGTGACCAAAAACCATTGTGCCAATGTCTTCCGCTGTCGCACCAAATTCCATCGCAATGGCGACTTGTTGCACCAAATCGGCCGCACTGGCGCCCACAATATGGCAACCGAGAATACGGTCGGTTTCCGTATCAGCAATCAGCTTGACCAGCCCGGTGGTGTCATTGGCTGCCAACGCCCTCCCCGATGCTGCAAATGGAAACATCCCGACTTTGTACTCCTTGCCTGTTGTCTTGGCCTGTTCTTCTGTCTGGCCGACAGCGGCCACTTCCGGGTGGGTATAAATTACGCTGGGTATCACGTTGTAATTCATTTGCGCTTTATGGCCGGCAATACGCTCGGCCACCATAACCCCCTCCTCCGAGGCCTTATGTGCCAGCATTGGACCGCGCACCAGATCCCCGATCGCCCAGATTCCGGGTGCGGCTGCACAATGATCATCAACAGTAATACGCCCTTTTTCATCCAGTGTCACACCGCTATCTGCTGTAAATAATTTTTCAGTGTTTGGCTTACGGCCAACACAAACAATCAACCGATCAAATTGTTCTGTCTGTTCACTGCCTTCTTTGTCGCTGAAACGCACTTCTACCATACTGTTTTTTACTTCAGCGCTGAGTACCCGGCAACCGAGGCGAATATCCAGCCCCTGTCTGCCCAATGTTTTTTTGGTTTCTTTGGCAATAAATTGATCCATTGCCGGAAGAAAAGATTCCATTGCTTCCAATAACACCACTTCACTGCCCAGGCGTTTCCATACACTGCCCAATTCCAGACCAATGACACCGGCACCGATAATGCCGAGACGTTTTGGAGCGGAAGAAAATTCCAGCGCACCCGTGCTATCAACAATGTATTCACCATCCTGTTTTGCAATGGGAATATCGATCGGACTTGAGCCTGTCGCCAACACAATATTATCTGCTGTGTAGAGTGTTTCAGCGCCAGTATCATCAAGTACTGCAACCGTTTTCTGCGCCAGTAATTTCCCAGTGCCTTTGATATGTGTTACGCCATTGGCTTTGAAAAGCTGGGAAATACCACTAGTCAATTGTTTGACGATGTCATCCTTGCGACTGATCATTTTGGGGATATCAATGGCAACATCTTTTGTGCTGATGCCATGCACTGCCAATGATTCTTTTGCTTCGTGATACTTGTATGAACTGTCAAGTAAAGCTTTTGATGGAATACAGCCGATGTTCAGGCAAGTTCCACCCAATGTTGCCTTGCCATCTTTTCCTTTCATTTTTTCAATACAGGCAACTTTCAGACCCAATTGTGCAGCGCGGATTGCACCAACATAACCGCCAGGGCCAGCGCCAATAAAAATTACATCAAACTTCTCTCTCATTATGTATTCCAGTTCCGATGGATGAATAAAATGGTTTATGAATTCTGTATCACAAAGGCCTGTAGATTGGCTTGTGACATAAGATGTGCCGCCAATTCACTACGTTTTCCGCCTTCTGGACTGATGAAATACGAGGATTCTTTATCCAATGTAGAAATAGTTTCCCTCAATTCACGGTACGGGATATTGCGGCTATTTGGTGATGGTGAGTGTTTAAATTCTTCACGTGAGCGCACATCAATCAACACACACCGCACACCGCGTTTCATTAAATTTTTCCCGACATCTTCCTGTGATATGTACTTCACCACAGGATCTTGCAACAAACTTTGAAAGCTTTCTCGATCCAGCCGCCCCACTTCACCGTCAGTGTTCATTATGACAGATGCGGAGCGTGGAGCACCTGATACCAGCGCATCCTCTCCAAAGTAAGAACCGCTGGATAATATTGCTGTTGGTTTATCCGTTTGATTGTCTGTAATGACTTGCGCTTTACCTTTTATCAACGCATAAAAATAATTCCCCTCATCTCCTTGTTTAATAACAGCTTCACCTTTTTTCACGTCTATTTTTTCAAATAGTGATAACACTCGGGAAATATTGGCAGGTGGCAAATTGAAAAAAAGTGGGTAGGCCAATAACGCACTCATCCAGTCACTGTCTTCATCTCCCTCCTCTTCCATCGCCATCGGTTGTTCTGCTTTGCTGGAAGCAACGCGGCTGTTTGTTCCAGAAGCAGAAGCTGCGTCGTTAGCCTGTGTCCAGGCCAGAGCGGCATCCATCAAATCGGCTTTAACGACTAACATGTGTCCGGCATCTGCAGCCACGATATCAACGCTATCTGGCAGCAATCTACCAATATCAAACAAGCAAGTGTCATCATCACTGCTGATAGTTTTTTTCAACAATAGACCGGTTTTAAAACTTAATTTTCCTTTTAGCAAATAATAATAGCAATGTCGGTCAATCTGCCCTTTCAATACTGTTTCAGCTTTGGCGAATTCAACGATATCACTGGCAAATACAACCTGCTTGCGATACTTGTCACTCAGTTCGCTGAATGGTTTATACGGCTGGATAGTATTGGCATTGATGCCAAGCTGGATAAAACGTGAAAGACTGACCGTAGCGGTTGTCATGCGGATTCCTTTGTTCCCTGTAATGTTAATTCTCGGTGCATGGCGCGCAATAGACAAGCGCCGTTATACTGCACGCACGTTTTCATTCTAGTGCTGTCCTGTTATCTATGCCTGCTGATAAACCCTTTTTGCCGCATGATCTTTTCACTATTTATGGCCGCCAGGCAGTTCTGGAAGCACTTGGTGATCCGCAAATCTTGCCTTACAAACTGCATCTGGCTGAATCTAACCAATCTGGCGGTTCTTTGGCAGCCATTCTGGATGTGGCGGAGGCCAGGCAGGTACCGCAGGTTTTTCACACCCGTCTGGCGTTATCGCGTATCTCACGCAATGGCAAACAGGATCAGGGCGTTGCACTGGATATCCGCATGCCCAATCTGCAAAAAACCGAGGTCCTACCCCGGTTGGCTACCGGTAAATCCTTGCGGTTATTGGCACTGGACCAGATTACCAATCCACAAAATGTCGGCATGATCCTGCGCTCGGCTGTTGCTGGCGGTCTGGATGGCGTCATCATTCCCAAGCGCGGCTGTGCCCGGCTGGATTCACTGGTAATCAAAGCCAGTGCAGGAAATTTTTTTCGCGCCCCGATTTTTCTTTGTGAGCAATTGCCTGCAACACTGGAGAAACTTTCCGGTGCGGGAATGGAGATTTGCCTGATGGA
>DATIDQ010000042.1:0-9677 GCA_035456205.1 Pseudomonadales bacterium | reverse complement strand
GATACCGTTTTGCCCGAGCCCGTTGGGCCAGTTACCAGAATCATTCCCTGCGGACGTTCCAGGGCTTTCATGTACAGCTCTTTCTGGTAATCCTCGTAACCCAGCGCGTCGATACCCATCTGGGCGCTGCTTGGATCCAGTATCCGCAGTACAACCTTTTCACCCCAGAGGGTTGGCAATGTATTGACCCGAAAGTCGATCGCCTTGGTTTTGGATAGCTTCATCTTGATCCGGCCGTCTTGTGGCACCCGTCTTTCAGAAATATCCATTTTGGACATAACTTTCAAGCGCGCAGACAGCTTGGGGCCTAACGCCAGCGGTGGTCTTGTGACTTCGAAGAGAATACCGTCGGTGCGGAAACGTACGCGATAGGCTTTTTCATAAGGTTCAAAGTGAATATCGGATGCACCGCCTTTGATGGCGTCCAGCAGCACCTTGTTCACGAAACGCACAATAGGGGCGTCATCAACACCGTCGACACCGCTTTCACCCTTGGGGGCATCCTCGTCGACTGCTTCGACATCCAGATCGAAATCGGAATCAAGACCTTCAAATGCTTTACCAGCATCTTCTTCAGTGTCGTTGAGAAACTTGGCAATGGCTTTAGATAGCTGATCCTGTTGTATCAGCACTGCCTCGGTGGGCATCCCCGTCTGGAATTTGATATCGTCCAATGCGCGCAGATCGGTAGGGTCTGCCATACCGAGAAACAAGCGGTTGCCACGCTTGAACAGTGGTAACACCTGGTATTTGCTGAGCAGTTCACGCTTGACCACGTCCTTTGGAACCTGGGCGGGGTTGTGGCAACTGAAATCGTAAAGTGGAACACCAAATTCCTCCATGGCCGCCACAGCAATGGGCTGAGCAGCAACGACTTTATTTTCGACTAGCCATTGTGTGATGGGTTGTTTGGCTTTGCGTGATTCGAGGAGTGCGTTTTGAGCCTGCTCCATATTGATCAGGCCGTCATTTACCAAACGCCGCGCCAAGCCGCTGACAGGAATAGTGCTCATCGTTTAATTGCTGCCATAGATGAAAATAATTTCCGAGTCTATCGGCAAAGCGCTACCTGTGCAATAAACGAGATTTTACAATGCGATAGCCTTCACAGTTGATGTCGGGGCTGAGCCCAGTGCCCGATGGGCTTTTGCAGGAAAAACTGACCAAAAATGGCACATAATGTCATTTTTTATGCGCAGATATTTGCTAGGGAACTGTGCTTCAGTGTTGTATCCACAAAGAAATAAGAGGCTAACTATTTGAATAGCAACGTATTGAATTTTGTTTGGCAAAGTTGGCACGTAGCTTGTATTATCCTGAACCAGAGGCGGCAACTTATCGGTTTTTGCAGTTGCAAAGCTTCAGCCCGCAAGGGTTAACTATCAAACTTTTGAGGTACACACCATGAAAAAGCAACTGCAACAGGGTTTTACCCTTATCGAATTGATGATCGTAGTAGCGATTATCGGTATTTTGGCTGCTATCGCGCTGCCTGCATATCAAGATTACACCGTGCGTACTAAGGTATCAGAAGGTTTGGTGCTGGCTGATTCTGCCAAGGTGCAGTTGGCCGAAGCCTATCAAGCCAATGATATGAAAGGTGTTTCCGCTGCTGCTGCCGATTTTAACGCCAGCTTCCAGCCAACCAAATATGTTAGCAAGATGACTATCGGTACCGGTACCGGCGTAATCACAGTGACCTACAACGGCACCAATATCCCGCAGATTGCTGGCCAGACGCTCACAGTTACTCCTTCCATCGCTGGTGCGGCACTGACTACCGGTCTGACTGGCAATATGGACTGGGCTTGTGCCGGTGTTGCTAGCACTACAGCAAGCGGCCGCAGTCTGCCGTTCACTACGGGTACACTGCTGGCTCGCTACGCACCGACTGAGTGTAAGTAAGGTATCAATAGGTTAATGGTCTAGTGCCTTTACCATGAAAAACCCCGCTTCAGCGGGGTTTTTCATAAATGCACCACACCTGTGTAACTGGCAACAGCCGTTTTCCCGCGTCGATGAGATCCAACACCTATAATCGAGGCAGAATAAGATGAAAGAATCCCTGCAGCAAGGCTTCACGCTGATCGAACTGATGATTGTGGTTGCGATCGTCGGCATCCTCGCCGCTATTGCGCTGCCGACATATGAAGACTACACGATCCGCGCCAAGGTATCGGAAGGTCTGGTACTGGCTGACTCTACCAAGGTGGAGCTTGCCGAATACTACCAGTCAAATGGCATGCTGGGTGTAGCCGCCCTTTCGGCCGCCTTTAACGCCAGTTTCAAGCCCACCAAGTATGTTGCCGGTATGACCATCGACCCGGCTACCGGCACGATTACCGCAACATACAGTGCCAACATTCCGCAAATTACCGGTAAGACCATCACGATCATGCCATCGGTTGCTGGGCAGCCTCTGGCTTCCATGCTGAACGGCAGTATGGACTGGGCCTGTGCCAGTGTCAGTGCCGTGACGGCACAAAACCGCAGTTTGCCAAGCACCCCCGGCACCCTGCCAGCCCGCTACGCGCCGACCGAGTGTAAGTAATTCCCCTGGCTACCCGAACCTGCGTTGCAGTTTTGGGTGGCGGTAGTTTTGTGCGTCACGTTATAGTGTCACTATCTATGATGTTTGCGCGTGAGGAAGCCGTTTGATGGAAATGTTTTTTTGGAAAAAGAACCGGCTGGTTGATCAGTTTGCCAAGACACTGGCGGATGATTTGTTCAGTTATTTACAGCCTGCCGTGGTGGAAGGCTATTTTGCCAAAGCGGCAGGCAAGGCTGCCGGCAAGTTACCAGCAGCCCAAATAGCAGACCTGGAGCGGCGCATTAAAGACGTTGTGCTGAAAGTGCAGCATTTCAAGACGCAACAATCGTTGGGCATCTATCGCAAGGCTCGTTTGCATCTCATCTTCACCGAGCGACTCAAGGAGTTGGGGTTCAGTGAACCTGTCGCACAGGAAATCAACAAGATCATCCTGTTGCAGACACCCTGAGGTAGTATCAATGCAAGCCATGAAACGAAAGGAAGCTGCAGCCTGCCTGCAGGAAGTCGATCGACTGATTAACGATAAACAATTCGATGAGGCTCGCAGGAAACTGGAGCTTCTTGATGAGGACAGCATAGTCGGCCAGGCAGTCATCAATCTGCAGCTTGGTCAGGCTTATTACGTACTGGGCGATTATTTACATGCCGTTGCTGTGTATCTGAGGATACTGCAAGTGGAGCCGGAAAATATCACGGCATTGGTCAATATCTCCGCTGCCTACCAGAGCTTGCAACAATTCGGGCATGCAGTGGTTTATCTGGACAAGGCGCTGGCAATCAATCCGGATTCTGCCCCAGCCTTGGGTGGCAAGGGGGCATTGATGCTGGCCCTGAACGAGATTGACAAGGCAATCGAGTGGCTCGAAAAGGCAGTCAGCAAGAAGGCACTGGATGTCCATGTTTACAGCAACCTGTCTCTGGCGCTGGGATTGCTCGGGCGCAACGAGGAATCCCTGGCGTATGCCGATCAGGCACGCCGGAAGAATCCCAAGAATCCTACGGTGCTGTGTGCCTTATCCCGGACATTGGTTGCGCTGGGCCGTATGGAGGAAGCAGAGCGATTTCTCCGTAAGGCCATTGAACAGGATCCGGCTTACGGGCCTGCTTATGAACAGTTGATCCGGACCAGGAAGTTCAAACCGGAGGATATGCCCTTTATCGAAAAGACAGTGGGCGTGTTGCAGCAGGGCATGCGGGTGGTTGATCGTTACAACCTGCTGTTTGCGATTGGCAAGATGTATGACGATGTTGGTGACTATGAGAAGGCATTCAGCTATTACCGTCAGGGTAATGTGCTGGCCAAGGGGGCGACCAAGCCAGACGACGACCAGCATCTGATACGGTGCCAGAAAAAACTGCTGACTGCCGACTGTCTGGCTAATCCCGGTTCGTATGGCAACACTTCGGAGCTGCCGCTATTCATTGTGGGTATGCCGCGCAGTGGCACTTCGCTAATGGAGCAGATCATCGACAGCCATCCGCACGCGGCCGGTGCAGGCGAACTGACGGAAATTCCCCGTATCATGGACGAAATCTACATGGCGGCGAAGCGCGAATCACGCTTCGGCATTGAGCGGTATGTGATGCCAGATTCGGCGATGTGGCAGGAGCAAGCAGAGGCTTATATCAGGGTGCTGAAGGGAAGCGGGCGCAGTGATGCCTTGCGCGTGGTGGATAAGCTGCCAGATAACTACCGTTTTCTAGGGTTGATTGCGACGATGTTTCCCAAGGCACGGATTATCCATGCCGTACGCCACCCGTTGGATGTCTGCATATCGTGCTACTTCCAGTTGTTCTTCGGGCTCAAATGGTCATTGGATCTAAAATGGATTGCTGATAGCTACTGCCAGTATCGAGAGTTGATGGAATACTGGAACAGTGTCCTGCCTGCAGGCCGGATTGTAGAAATGCCTTACGAGCTGTTGATTGAGGATCCGGAAAATCAGGCACGCCAGCTGATTGATGCCTGTGGATTGCCTTGGGATCCAGCTTGCCTGGATTATGCGAAAAACCGGCGTGGCGTGCAGACTGTCAGCGCTTGGCAGGTGCGTCAGCCGATCTACACGACGTCGAAAATGCGCTGGGTAAACTATGCGCCCTATATTGGCGAGCTGGCGCAAGGGATTGTTGAATATCTTGACGATACCGACATCGAGATTCTCGCGCAGCATGGTGTAAAGATTCACCGCAAGCGCTGGAAGTTTCTCTAGAAACCGGTCTATGAACGGGCTGCTGATTGTCTCCATTGTGTTGCTGGCAGCCTGGTGGGGGTACGCACGCGGTCTGGTGGCCATCATCGCCAGTATTCTGGCGATGGTGTTAGCCTACGCGCTGACATGGCAGGAAACGCCTCATCTGGCGCACTATCTGGCAGATAAAGGCTGGTTGCCGGGATTGCTGGTGTGGCCAGTCGCAGGCTTGTTGCTGTTTTTTGCCGGTTCGATACTTTTCTCTGTTGCTACTCGCTGGTTGGGTTCGTTGATGCCAGAAGAATGGCACGAAAGCGGCAAAATACCGGGCGCTATATCGGGCGTATTGCTGGGTGCGGGCATCGGTTTATTCGCGGTGTGGGTGGCAAGTACTTTGCGGGATGCGTGGTACTTGCGCACTGCACAACAAGCGAGTGTTGATCATGTTGCTAGTGATGCTTCGACAATCGGGAAGATAGATCATCTGGCGAGTGATTTGTCGGGGCAAGCCATGGCTGTAATGGTAAAAGGCGCGCTGGGCGATAGCCCGGCGGCGGCAGTCGCAGCGCATTGGGTACACCAGCCGCTTTCTATGAGTGAAGGATTGCGGCACTTGTCGACCAAACCTGAATTGCGTTTGTTATTCCAGGAACCCGCTAATTATGCTGTGTTGGTGAATGGCAGCAGCGCCGATATTTTGCGTTTGGCACCATTTCAGGCACTGACGGAAGATGTGCAAGTCCTGAATTTTCTTGCCATTGCAGGTTTACCCGGCAAGACGCTGCCCGAGCAATCGCAAGCATTGGCAGATATGTTGTCACGTTATGCGCGACATTTTGAAAAACTCCGCACCACACCTGAATTTCAAGCGTTAGTGCAAGATCCGGAGTTGCGAGAAAAATTGCAGCAGGGAAATTTATTGGCGTTGATGACCAATGACAAGATGCGGCAGTTGGCAGACATGCTGGCACAAGGTCATCTGCCAGAGCCACTTCCGGCTGCTACGATACCGCCGCCGCACGAAAAACAAATGAGTGAAGCTACAAATACTCGCACGCCTTCCGCCAAATCTCTATACCGGTGGAAAGATAGCAATGGCCGCCTCCATATCACCGAAGAAAAGCCACCGGAGGGTGCGGAAGCCGATGTCATCCGACCTTGATAATTTCCCGAAAAAACGTGGATCCTGGCAGCAACTGGATCAGCAGCTTGTTTATGAAAATCCGTGGATCAGTGTTACGCACGAGAATGTGCTGATACCCGCTGGCACCGCCGGTATTTATGGCGTAGTGCATTTCAAGAATCGTGCTGTGGGCGTGGTGCCACTGGATAGTGACGGGTGCGTCTGGCTCGTCAAACAATTCCGCTACACGCTCAATCAATACAGCATTGAAATTCCGGAAGGTGGGTCGCCGCTGTCTGAAAATATGCTGGATACCGCCAAGCGTGAATTGCGCGAAGAAACGGGCCTAACCGCAAATAACTGGAAGCATTTACTGGACTTGCACACATCTAATTCGGTGACGGATGAAAGCGGCGCGATCTACCTCGCGCAAGGGTTGGTAAAAGGCGAGATGCATCTTGAAGCGACCGAGGATATCGAAGTATTGCGCGTACCGTTAACTGAAGCCATAGATTGGATATTTGCTGGAAAAATTACCGATTCGTTGTCAGTAATGGGTCTATTGGCCACTGAAAGGCGTGTCAGAACAGGAATCTTGTAAAAAATTTACATATACTGTCCGTACCCGGAGTTATAGCAGTAGAGAGGAGTCAGGATGGTGGACGATATCGATCCCCAGGAAACCCGTGAATGGCTAGATGCCATGGAAGCGTTGATCCAGCACGGTGGCCGCGAACGCGCCGCCTTCATGTTATTCACATTGGCTGCAAAAGCCTATGAAAAGGGCCTGAAATTACCGACGGCCATCACCACCCCTTACCGCAACACCATCCACTTCACCGAAGAAAAACGCATGTCTGGCGATCTGTTTATGGAGCGCCGTATTCGTTCACTGGTGCGCTGGAATGCACTGGCGATGGTGATGCGTGCAAACAAGCGTGAAGACGGTCTCGGTGGCCACATCGCCACCTTTTCTTCTGCTGCGATGTTGTATGACATCGGCTTCAATTATTTTTTTCGCGGCGGTGAGGGTGAACAACAAGCTGATTTGATTTACTACCAGGGCCACAGCGCGCCTGGTATTTATGCACGTTCATTTCTTGAGCGTCGCTTTGATGAAGACAAGCTGGATAATTTTCGCCGTGAAGTGGATGGCAATGGCTTGTCATCGTATCCGCACCCGTGGTTGATGCCGGATTACTGGCAATTTCCCACGGTGTCGATGGGTCTTGGTCCAATTCAGGCGATTTATCAAGCGCACGTGATGAAGTATCAGCAAAAGCGTGGTTTGGTGGAGCAGGGCGATAGAAAAATCTGGGCATTTCTCGGTGATGGAGAGTGCGATGAACCTGAATCACTCGGTTCGATTTCATTGGCTGGGCGCGAAAAGCTCGACAACCTGATTTTTGTTGTCAATTGCAATTTGCAACGGCTCGATGGCCCGGTGCGCGGCAATGGCAAAATTGTGCAGGAACTGGAGGGTGTATTTCGCGGCGCAGGCTGGAACGTCATCAAGGTTTTATGGGGTAGACATTGGGATGCGCTGTTTGAAAAAGACAAAACCGGTTTGCTGCAAAAATTGATGGATGAAGTGGTCGACGGCGAATTGCAAAATTGCAAAAACATGGGTGGCGCTTATACACGGGAAAAATTTTTCGGCAAATACCCGGAGTTGTTGAAACTGGTAGAGGATATGTCGGATCAGGATATCGCCGAACTGAATCGTGGCGGGCATGATCCGTATAAAGTGTACGCAGCGTATTGGGAAGCGGTTAACAATAACGGCGGCAAACCGACGGTGATTCTGGCGCAAACCGTCAAAGGTTATGGCATGGGTGCATCCGGTGAGGCGACCAATGATACGCACTCGGTCAAAAAGCTCGACGAAGAAAGTTTGCACCACTTTCGTGACAAGTTTGATATTCCACTCACAGATGAAGAATTGGAAAATATCCCTTATTACCGTCCGCCGGAAGATAGCCCGGAAATGGAATACATGCGCGACCGTCGCGCAAAACTCGGTGGTGCCCTGCCGGCGCGTCGCCGCGGGACAGACAATTTTCCGGTGCCAAAACTTTCTGATTTTGAGCCTGTGTTGGCCGGCAGTGGTGAACGGGCTATTTCCACAACTATGGCGTTTGTACGTTTATTGTCGATACTGGTGAAAGATCAAAACATCGGCAATCGCATCGTGCCAATAGTGCCAGATGAGGCGCGCACTTTTGGCATGGAAGGCATGTTTCGGCAGCTCGGGATTTACTCATCGGTCGGACAAAAATATTCGCCAGTCGATGCGAATCAGATGCTGTATTACAAGGAGTCCGAGCAAGGGCAAATTCTGGAAGAAGGCATTAATGAATCAGGGGCGATGTCGGCATGGATTGCTTGCGCGACTTCTTACAGCGCGCACAATTGCCCGCTCGTGCCGTTCTATATTTTTTATTCCATGTTCGGTTTTCAGCGCATCGGTGATCTGGCGTGGGCGGCAGCGGATTCCGGTTCGCGCGGATTTTTGATCGGTGCCACTGCAGGACGCACTACATTAAATGGTGAAGGTTTACAGCACCAGGATGGACACAGCCACATTCTGGCCAACAGCATCCCCAATAGTGTGACGTATGATCCATGCTATGCGTATGAGTTGGCGGTGATTATCCAGCAGGGTTTGAAAGAAATGCTGGAAGAACAGAAAAACCGTTTTTATTACATCACCACCATGAATGAAAATTACGCGCAGCCGCCGATGCCGGCTGGTGTGGAAGAAGGTATCGTGCGCGGTATGTATTGCCTGCAGCGTGAAGACAACGCGCAAGCGCAATTATTAGGTTCCGGTACGATTTTACGTGAAGTGGAAGCGGCAGCTGTGATATTGCGTGAGCAGTTCAAATTGAAAATCAATGTGTGGAGCGTCACCAGCTTTAATGAACTGCGCCGCGAAGGACTTGAAGTCGAGCGTTGGAACCGTTTGCATCCTACAGCGAAACCGCAAGTGGCTTACGTGCAAACGCTGCTCGCAGATACATCAGGCCCCGTGGTTGCTGCAACCGATTATGTGAAGTTGTATGCCGACCAGATTCGTCAGTGGGTGCCGAATTATTACGAAGTGCTAGGCACAGACGGTTTTGGTCGCAGTGATACTCGCGCGCAACTGCGTCGTCACTTTGAAGTGGATCGTCACCATGTTGTATTGGCAACCTTGTACGCCTTGCAACAAACAGGTGCAGTTAGTGCGGATGTGGTTGAAAAAGCACGCATCCAGTTTGATATTCCGGCGGATAAACCATCGCCCTTTTACAGTTAAATAAAAAGCATAGTTGAGGTTAATGTGGCCAAGGAAGCAGTAATAATTCCTGATCTGGGCAGCGATGATGCAGTCGATGTCATCGAGTTGTCGGTCAAGCCCGGCGATACCGTTAAAGTGGATCAGTCGCTGGTTGTATTGGAAAGTGCGAAAGCCTCGATGGAAGTGCCAAGCTCGGTGGCGGGTCGCATTATCGAGTTGACGGTAAAAGTAGGCGACAAAGTCAATAGCGGTGCTGTGATTGCCTGGGTGGAAACTGCTGCTGCAGAAGCTACTGCTGTAGAAATCAAACCAACTGAAGCCGCGCTGGTTACAGAAAAAGCTGCGCCAACTGCAGTGTTGCCGATAGAAAAAGCCACCGCAATAGATGCGCCTGTAGCAAAAGCCGATACAACAAAAACCGATGCAGAAATTTATGCGGGGCCTGCTGTGCGCAAACTGGCGCGTGAACTGGGTGTGGAATTACGTGATATCAGTGCAGGTGGGCCACGTGGTCGTGTCACCAAAGAAGAT
>DATIDQ010000041.1:0-18527 GCA_035456205.1 Pseudomonadales bacterium | reverse complement strand
TCCATGATGACATCCATGAAATCGCTTTTTGCAACATTACCGAGGCCGCCTTCGGTTTTCTTGTTGCCGCCATCCATGCCCATCTGACCGGATTCAGATGAACCAAAGGCATTGGTGATAAAGCAGTTGGGGAAATGCTTTTTGAAATCTGCCTGTTTTGCTTCAGAAAATACCGCACCGCCTGAACCAACGTTGAATACGCTGGACAGATCCCACTTGCCCGGGTTTTCATTCAGTGCATCGAGCAAAGGAATGGCCATGGCATCGCCGACAATCTGTACAGCGTTACATTTTTCGCGTTCAACAATGTCCCACACCTGTGCGCCATTGAATGAACGATAGTGATTCAGTACCAGCTTGTTGCCAGCCAGCAACTGGATGCACGCGTACCACCATGATGCGCCGTGCATCAGCGGTGCCAGTGCAATACCGCACATCGGGAATTCAGTCACGCGCGTTTTTATATCTTCCGGTTTTTCACATTTGCCGTGCGGGCTGAAGTGACCGCCGCCACCCATGGCAGCAAAAAATACGTTCTCATGAGGCCACATCACGCCTTTTGGCATGCCGGTAGTGCCGCCGGTGTAAAGGATAAAAAGATCGTCACCAGAACGTTGGCCGAAATCTCGGGCAGAAGAGCCTTGATGCACTGCCGCTTCGTATTCGAAAGAACCGATGCGGCCGAGGTCGTGGTGCGTGCCATCTTCGACAGCGACAAACAGTTTCAGATCGGGCGCTGCCTGACGCACTTCTTCAATAGCAGGGATAAATTCACGATGGTGGATACATGCCACCATGTTGGCATTATCAAAAATATACAGCAGCTCATCTTTTACGTAACGGTAGTTGACGTTGACAGGTACTGCGCGCAGCTTGAAGCAAGCCAGCATGCTTTCGAGATATTCCGCGCAGTTGTACATATACAGGCCGACGTGGTCGCCAGCTTTGATGCCCTGGCCTTTCATGAAGTGCGCAAGACGGGTGGCGCGCTCATCCAGCTGCGCAAAAGTCACACGGGTATTGCCGCAAACCAGCGCTTCGCGCTCAGGTGCGACATCGGTCACCATTTCAAATAAATCGGCAATATTGAAAGTTGGCGTGCTCATGCGTTTCAAATCCTCTTATTACGTGCATTGCGACTGGAGCAGGGAGGCGAATTCTAGCAGGTTGGTGGACATCATGGCCTAGTGCCCGGTACGAGGTATGTCGGGTGTGCTGCTTTCGCTCGTCGGTCACTTTGCCTACAATAGCGGCTCGCAAATCCCGTCTCGGCTGGAGCTTAATCTGCTATCGGCCCATCTGTATTATCGAGGTACCCGTCCGTGTTAGAAGCCTATCGTAAGCATGTCGAGGAACGCGCCGCAGAAGGTGTTGTGCCCAAGCCCCTTTCTGCCGAGCAGGTCGCTGATCTGGTCCTGTTGCTGAAGAATCCGCCTAAAGGCGAAGAGGCGTTTCTGGTCGAATTGCTGACGCATCGTGTGCCCGCTGGCGTTGACCCTGCAGCCTATGTGAAAGCCGGATTTTTGACAGCTCTGGTCAAGGGTGAAGCCCAGTCTCCATTGATAGATAAAAAACAGGCTGTAAAGCTGCTGGGCACGATGCTGGGCGGTTATAACATCACCACGCTGGTACAGTTGCTGGACGATGCCGAGCTGGCCGAAGCCGCTGCTGCAGAACTCAAACACACCATCCTGATGTTCGACAGCTTCCATGATGTGGCTGAGAAAGCCAAAAAAGGCAACGCGCAGGCGAAAGCCGTGCTGCAATCCTGGGCAGATGCCGAGTGGTATACCAGCCGCACTGACGTGCCACAGAAAATGACGGCGACCGTGTTCAAGGTTACCGGCGAAACCAACACCGATGATCTGTCGCCTGCGCCTGATGCCTGGAGTCGTCCGGATATCCCGTTGCATGCAAAGGCCATGTACAAGAATCCGCGTGAAGGCATCACCAACACTGAACAGCAAATCAATGAACTGAAGAAAAAAGGCCATCCGGTGGCGTTTGTTGGTGACGTGGTGGGTACCGGTTCTTCACGCAAATCTGCCACCAATTCTGTGTTGTGGTACACCGGTGAAGATATTCCATTCGTGCCGAACAAACGTTTTGGTGGTATCTGTATCGGCGGCAAGATTGCGCCGATTTTCTTCAACACGATGGAAGATGCCGGCGCACTGCCGTTTGAGTGTGATGTGTCGAAAATCAATATGGGTGATGTGATCGAAATTTACCCGTACGAAGGAAAAATCAAATCTGAAAACGGTGAAGTGATTGCTGAATTCACTTTAAAAACCGATGTGTTGCTGGATGAAGTGCGTGCCGGTGGTCGTATCAATCTGATTATTGGTCGTGGTTTGACGGATAAGGCGCGCACCGAGTTAGGTCTGGGTGTCAGCCCGGTTTTCCGTCGTCCGCCTGTTGAAGCCGCTTCCAGTAAAGGTTTTACGCTGGCACAGAAAATGGTGGGCAAAGCTTGTGGTGTAGCAGGTATTCGTCCTGATACTTACTGCGAACCGAAAATGACAACAGTGGGGTCGCAAGATACCACTGGTCCGATGACGCGCGATGAATTGAAAGATCTCGCCTGTCTGGGTTTTTCAGCAGACTTGGTGATGCAGTCTTTCTGCCACACAGCTGCATATCCAAAACCGGTTGATGTAGAAACGCATCACACATTGCCGGATTTTATTATGACGCGCGGCGGTGTTGCACTGCGTCCAGGTGACGGCATCATTCACTCTTGGTTAAACCGTATGTTGTTGCCAGATACCGTGGGTACCGGCGGTGACTCCCACACACGGTTCCCGATCGGTATTTCATTCCCTGCAGGTTCTGGTCTGGTTGCTTTTGGTGCGGCAACAGGCGTAATGCCATTGGATATGCCGGAATCTGTCCTTGTGCGCTTCAAAGGCGAAATGCAGCCCGGTATCACCTTGCGTGATCTGGTGAATGCGATTCCTTATGCGGCGATTCAGAGAGGTCTGTTGACGGTTGAGAAAAAAGGTAAGAAAAATATTTTCTCCGGCCGCATCCTGGAAATCGAGGGCTTGCCAAAACTGAAAGTGGAACAGGCATTTGAAATTTCAGATGCATCTGCCGAGCGTTCTGCTGCCGGTTGTACGATCAAGCTGGATAAAGAACCGATCATCGAATATCTCAACTCCAACATCACCATGTTGCGCTGGATGATCAAGGAAGGTTACGGCGATGCGCGCACTATGGATCGTCGTGTGAAAGCGATGGAAGCGTGGTTGGCAAATCCGGTGTTGATGGAAGCGGATAAAGATGCCGAATATGCAGAAATTATCGAAATCGATCTGAACACCATTACCGAGCCGCTGCTGGCGTGCCCGAATGATCCGGACGATATCAAAAAGCTGTCTGACGTGCAGAACACTAAAATCGATGAAGTATTTATCGGTTCGTGCATGACCAACATTGGCCACTATCGTGCTGCTGGTAAATTACTGGCAAAAGTCAAAGACGGTTCATTGCCTACTACCTTGTGGATTGCGCCGCCAACACGCATGGATGAATTCCAGCTGAAAGAAGAAGGTTACTACGGCATTTTTGGTGCCAGCGGTGCGCGTACCGAGATGCCGGGCTGTTCACTGTGCATGGGTAACCAGGCGCGTGTTAAACCGGGTGCCACCGTAGTATCCACATCCACGCGCAACTTCCCGAACCGTTTGGGTGACAATACTAACGTGTATCTCGCTTCAGCAGAGTTGGCTGCCATTGCTTCCGTGTTGGGTAAATTGCCAACGCCTGCCGAGTATCAGGAATATGCCGGCAAGCTCAGCACCATGGGCGCTGAAATCTATCGTTATCTGAATTTCAATGAAATTGAGTCGTTCCAGAAAGCGGCAGATAAAGTGAAAACCATTCATGTGACGCATGTGCAAGAAGTGGTGATGTAATCCATCGCTGAACTGAAAAACCCGCTTCGGCGGGTTTTTTTCCATTGGTGGTTTTTAATCTGAAAACTGACGGGAGTATTCTTATGAGCTTCGGTATTTATGATGCAACTATCCCTGTTTACAAACAAGGCCTGGCAACTTTATTGCATTTGCTGGACAAGGCAGAAGAACATGCCACTGCAAACAATGTTGATATCAATACATTAATTGAAGGAAAGCTTGCGCCGGATATGTTTAATTTCAAGCAACAAATACAGATTGCTTGTGATATGGCCAAAGGTGGCGCGATGCGTTTAACCGGGCAGGACGTGCCATCGCATCCCGATACGGAGACCACCGTGACAGAATTGCGCACACGCATCCAGATGGTGCTGACTATCATCAACAGCGTCACAGTTGAGCAATGTGTTGGCGCAGAAGAGCGTGATATCAAAATGGTGTTCCCATCAAAAACGTTTGAATTCAAAGGTTCGCGTTTTGTTACATATTGGTCGCTGCCCAATTTCTTTTTTCATGTGACAACGGCCTACAACATCCTGCGTCATCAAGGCGTTGTTATTGGCAAGCCTGATTTTCTGGGTCAATAAGAGCAACGTGAGCCATGCAACAAGCAGATGAAATAGTCAGTGTGCTCCAGCGTATAGCTGATGTATTGGAGCAGCATTTTCCGTTAGCGCCAGCGTTGCCGGATTTGCAGGCTGCACCGGCGTTCCGTTGGCGAGTGAGTAAATCCATTGGTTATCTTGAGCCAGTTATTAATCTTCCGACGCTGACTTTGGAAGATCTGGTGGGCATTGATCGCCAGAAACAGGAAGTGGTGCGTAATACACAGCAATTTTTACGTGGATTGCCAGCTAATAATGTTTTGCTGACGGGCGCGCGTGGTACAGGAAAATCGTCATTGATGCGCGCATTACTCAATCGCTATGCTGGTGAAGGTTTGCGTATTATTGAAGTAGAGCGTGATCATCTGGTGGATTTGCCGGATATTTTGCATTGCATCAATGCGGATAAAAAATACCGGCAGCTGCGATTTGTTATTTTTTGTGATGACCTGACGTTTTCTGATGAAGAACCAGCGTATAAAGCTTTGAAAACAGCACTGGATGGTTCCTTGGCTGCGCCGGGCGAAAATGTTCTTATCTATGCAACATCCAACCGTCGTCATCTATTGCCTGAATACATGCAGGACAATCTGGCCGCGAATATGGTTGGTGGTGAGTTGCATCCGGGTGAAACGATAGAAGAAAAGGTATCGTTGTCGGAGCGTTTTGGTTTGTGGCTGGCATTTTATCCGTTTGTGCAGGATGAATATCTCTCCGTCGTGAAACATTGGCTCACGTATTACGGTGTTAAATTTGATGACGCCATGTTGATAGAGGCATGTGCTTTTGCCACGCAACGCGGTTCGCGTTCCGGGCGGGTGGCTGTACAGTTTGCACGTGACGTTGCCGGCCAAACTGCATTGCAAGGGAAATCATAACCATGCGCAATACATTACAAGATCAGCTATTGAAAGCGGGGCTGGTGGATGAGAAAGCTATCAAGCAAGCCAAAAAGCAACAGCGCTCAGATCAGCAGAAAGTGGCAAAAAACAAGCGCCATGTAGAAACGGATGAAGTGAAGTTGGCGGCACAAAAAGTATTGGCGGATAAGGCAGAGCAGGATCGCCTGCTTAACCAGCAGCGCAACGAACAGGCGTTGCAGCGCGCCATTGCTGCCCAGATTCGTCAGCTGATTGACAGTCATCGTCAGGATCGGGGCGATGGCAGTGTGGCGTATAATTTTTCTGATAACAAAGTCATCAAAAAAATACTGGTTAGCCAGAAGATTGTCGACCAGATCCAGTTTGGCCATCTTGCCATTGTGCGGTTAGATGATAAATATGAGCTGATTCCTGTGCGTGCTGCCGAAAAGATACGGGAACGGGATGCTGCTTGTGTGATTGTTTGCAATCCGCAACAGAGTGGAAAGAATATCGATGATGATCCGTATGCGGATTTCAAAATCCCGGATGATTTAATGTGGTAACGGCAGGATTTTCATTGGTATTGTTTTTAAGCTGCCATGGATACTTGTCTTGCGTAACTGGCCCGAAATACAGCACACCTGAGTAACGCCATCCATCCAGCACAATACCACTTTGCCATGGTTTGCCAGTGCCTGTAATGACAATCGCATTGTGTTCAAGAATTTCATTGGGTCGCGCCTGCACAAAATACATATTCCAGTGTGGAGCAACCAATGGCTGCAGTGCTGCACCCATATCTCTTGCATAGTGAAAACACAATCCGCGCGATTTCAAACCGGCATTCACTTCCATATTGTGAATCCATGGCGCCATGGATACCTGATAGTTTTCGCGCAATGTTGCTGCTGTATATACAGCTGTGCTAGCCAGTGTGTGCGCTTCCGTTGTACTGGCTTCCGGTGCCAGTTTTTGTAATTCCATGGTCAGCGAAGTAATGCGTGTCTGTTGTTCTGTGTAGTTATCAGGTTGGTGTGCACAGCCGCATAAAAGGAATATCAGTAACAGGCTATAAAAAGGTAAATATTTATTCATGCGTCGCATTGGTGCTTGTCATTGGCCAGCGTGTTTGCAATGGAAGGTTGCGATAGTCGATAACGCGCATGGGTGGGTTGCCGAGCAGCGGCAAAAACTCGCTACGCACAAAAATCAGGTTAGGGGCATACAGCCGGTTGTATGGCAGGCTAGTCTTATTCTCAACCGGAAAGCCATTTTCCTGATGCAGCAGGGTATAGCCCAGTGTTTCCAGTTCTTGTCCTGTTTTTCGTGACATATCGTTCAGGTCATAAATAATATCCGGCGCAACAACGCCGCAATCTGTTTGTAATTGTGGAAGCAAAGCGAAAAAATCTTTATAGCCCCAGAAAAGCCCCTGTTGCCCACGAGGTATGGTTTTTATTGTAGGGCAAGTAGTCAGATTGCCTTCTACCAGACCGCGTAAATCACGGAAAATAACGTTGTTGCCAAAGCGTTGTGCCGTGTAATAAAAAATCATTCCTGCTTGCCCGGACATCAACACGACGGGGCGTTGAAGTTTTTCCCGTAATGGAGGAATGATCTCTGCAAGATGATCAATGGCAGCCATATCACGCAGATGTTCCTGATTCAATTTTTCAAAAATACTGTAGTGTTGGTGTTGTTGTGCCATGCGGTATTCTGCCCAGACAGGAATGCCTTTTGACATGGTGGCAACGGCACCATATTGCACACTGAACTGAAACAGACAAAGTATCGCTAGCAAGGTGTGTGCAAACCATTGGCGTTGTATTTGATTGGCAGCGGCGGTCAGTAGCATTGCAGCTGCAGGGAGTATCGGCACTAGAAAACGCCCGGCTTGCATCCAATCGCCGCCAGCCGTCCAGATAAATCCGGTATAAACAATGACAAAAATGGCGAGTAAAGCCAGCAGTGTTTGTGGAGAAGATTTTTCTGGCATTGAGTGACTGTGGCGCCACCAGAGCCAGGGGGTGGCGAGTAATGCAAAAAATGCCACGGGATTCATGACGCTGTTGAATAACCAATACCAATAGCCATTCCGGAATTTTCCCAGCATGGCGCCACTCTGTTTGGCCACGACAGGCAGAGGCAGCCATGAATCAAAATACAGTTTTTGCCAGCCGAATAAGGCCGCTGCTGCCAACAGGGAAATCAGCAACAACTGTAGACTGCGATATCGTTTGGCGGCATCAGAACGATAAAAAACAGTGATGCATAATGTGACAGCAATGGCGATCAGTGGCATCTCTGGCCGCACAAGGGTGAGTGCGAGAGTGATGACAACCAGTTGGGCAACTTGTATGGAGCTATTGTGTTGTGCGTTGATCCAGCGCGACCAGATAGCAGCAGCGGCCAACACAGTGAATGCTGCCAGAGTGGCGCCCATGCCGCCGTATGTCCACAGCAAAAAACTGGTGCAACTGAGCAGCAATAATGCAGGCCATGCGGCCATATTCTTGCATGTGGTTGGTGCCAGCTTTACCAGTAAATAACAGCAGGCTGCGCTGGCGCTGATATCCACCAGAAAGCCGGCGGTCACCAGATCCAGACGGAAAATGCAGTGGTATATAACGGTAAAAATATCCTGCAGCAGGCTGGTGGTCTGCTCTACACGTTCGCCGTTGTAGTTGAGAATTTCACCATGCTCGAGCAGCGTCCATGCCGTCCAGAAATTGATATGCGCATCATCATGTCCTGTTGCGCCATAAACAAAAAATCCGGCTATCAGTATCAGCAGGCAACTGACCAGCGTTACGTAGTGCTCGATATTTTTTGTTGTTTGCATCGGCTCACATTGCGCGAATGGCGTCCATCTGTTCACAAAGTTTGCTGAGCGCACTGCTGTTTTCAGCCAGTCTGTCACGTTCTTTGTTGATGACTTCTGCGGGTGCTTTTGCCACGAAGCTTTCGTTATCAAGTTTTTTGCTGATGTTCTCTGAGTCTTTTTGCAAGCGTTCAATTTCTTTTTGCAAGCGTGCTAACTCGGCATTCTTGTCAATCAGATCACTCATTGGAATGAGAATTTCCAGATTGCCAGCGAGTGCGGTAGCGCATAATGGCGCAGTATCGCCAGTATTGAGCCAGTCGATGCTGGCAATGTTGGCAAGTTTCATTAGGAACAGTTGATTGCTGGCAAGGCGTGTGCGGTCGCTGTCATCGCCATTGCGCAATAAAACGGGCAGATGTTTTCCGGGTGAGATGTTCATTTCACCACGAATATTGCGGATACCAAGAATCACTTGCTGCAACCAGGCAATATCGGCACAGGCTGGTTCATCAATCCTGTTGCTGTCGGCTTGTGGGTAACGAGCCAGCATAATGGTGTCGCCCGTTGCGCCAGCTAGCATTTTTACACGCTGCCAGATTTCTTCGGTGATAAACGGCATCATTGGATGCATTAACCGCAAGCTGGCTTCCAGTACGCGTATCAGTGTGCGGCGCGTGCCTTTTTTCTGTGCATCTGTAGCGTTGGCGTCATTCAATACTTGTTTGGACAGTTCCAGATACCAGTCGCAGTATTCATTCCAGAAGAATTCATACACGGCCTGTGTCGCCATGTCGAAACGGTATTGTGCAATCGCATCAGCTACGGATTTTTCCGCTTCTTGCAAACGCGAAATAATCCAGCGGTCTGCAACTGACAATTCATAGTCGGTAGCGCCATCTTGCGCGCAATCCTGTTCTTCGCAGTTCATCAACACATAGCGTGAAGCATTCCAGATCTTGTTGCAGAAATTGCGGAAACCTTCAATGCGGCCCACATCAAACTTGATATCGCGGCCAGTGGAGGCCAGCGATAAAAATGTGAAACGCAACGCATCTGTGCCGTAAGCATTGAGGCCATCAGCAAATTCCTTGCGGGTAGCCTTGGCGATTTTTTCTGCCATCTGCGGCTGCATCATGCCGCTGGTACGTTTGGCGACTAAAGACTCAAGATCAATACCGTCAATCAGATCAATCGGGTCGAGTACATTGCCCTTGGATTTGGACATCTTCTGGCCTTGTGCATCGCGCACCAGACCGTGAACGTAAACAGTCTTGAATGGCACTTGCGGCGTGCCGTCTTCGTTTTTCACGAAGTGCATGGTCATCATGATCATGCGGGCAACCCAGAAGAAAATAATATCGAAACCGGTGACCAATACATCAGTGGAGTGAAAAGTTTTCAGCTCGGGCGTATTTTCGGGCCAACCGAGTGTGGAGAATGTCCACAGTGCGGATGAAAACCAGGTGTCGAGTACATCATCGTCTTGTCTTAACGAAATGTTGGCAGCAATGTTATGTTTGCTGCGCACTTCTGCTTCGTTGCGGCCAACAAAAACGTTGCCGTTATTGTCATACCATGCGGGAATGCGATGTCCCCACCACAACTGGCGTGAAATACACCAGTCCTGGATGTCGCGCATCCATGAGAAATACATGTTTTCGTATTGTTTCGGTACGAATTCGATGCGCCCGTCTTCTACTGCGGCAATCGCTTCTTTTGCCAGTGGCTGTGTACTCACGTACCACTGGTCTGTGAGCCACGGTTCTATTACCACGCCAGAGCGGTCGCCGCGCGGCACTTTCAATGTGTGTGGATCAATCTTGTCCAGCCAGCCATTCGCTTCTGCGTCGGCAATTATTTTTTTGCGCGCAACAAAACGGTCGAGTCCTTGGTATTCTTCAGGAATGCCAGCGTCGGATGATGCTATGGCTGCATCCTTGTTGAAAATATTGAACAGCGGCAGGTTGTGGCGCTTGCCCACTTCATAGTCATTGAAATCATGCGCGGGGGTAATTTTTACTACGCCGGTACCGAATTCACGGTCAACGTATTCATCGCCGATAATTGGAACGAGACGGCCTGTGATGGGCAGTTTTACTTGTTTGCCGATCAGATGTTTGTAACGCTCGTCTTCCGGGTGCACAGCAACGGCGGAATCGCCGAGCAGGGTTTCTGGTCGAGTTGTTGCGACGATGAGAATGTCATTGCTGCCATCAACTGAATATTTCAGATGCCACATTGAGCCTTTTTCTTCTTCGCTCAATACTTCGAGATCAGAAATCGCAGTGTGCAATTTTGGATCCCAGTTCACCAGTCGCTTGCCGCGATAAATCAAACCTTCTTCATGCAAACGCACAAACGCTTCTTTTACCGCTTCAGACAAACCATCGTCCATTGTGAAGCGTTCGCGTGACCAATCCACCGATGAGCCGAGTCGACGGATCTGTTGTGTAATCGTGCCGCCACTCTCAGCTTTCCACTCCCACACTTTATCGAGAAATTTCTCACGCCCGAGATCGTGCCGTGTGACGTTCTGTGCAGCGAGTTGGCGCTCCACCACCATCTGCGTGGCGATGCCGGCGTGATCGGTGCCCGGCTGCCACAAGGTGTTGTGGCCGAGCATACGGTGGTAGCGGGTGAGGGTGTCCATCACCGCGTTGTTGAAACCGTGTCCCATGTGCAGGCTGCCCGTCACATTGGGCGGCGGGATCATGATGGTGTAGGGCTTGCCCGTGCCAGAGGGGCGGAAATAACCGCATTTTTCCCACTCGGTGTACCAGCGGGCTTCAATGGCTTGGGGTTGGTAAGTTTTATCCATGGCGATAGCAGGGGGAATACGGCAAATAGGGTCGTCAATTATACACAGCCGGCATGGTACAAATGATCGACAGCACAAATGCTGGACAGTACAAAACTAGCGCCCTGCATGGGTGCGTATCAATTCCCTGATAATGAATCTTGCAGGTGCCAGAGCCGCCTGGATATTGCGCGGCAATGGATGAGGTTGCTGCAGTATTTGTGATGCCAGTAATTCTGCTGCGAGCGGGATGTAGCATAAGCCGCGTCCGCCAAAACCTGTCAGTATCCATCGCCCCTCTATGTAGCTGCCGAGTGTTGCGATAACGGCTTTTGCGTTATGGCGTAATTCTGCGTAATCGCGCAGAAAAATATCACGGTCTGGCAGCGGACCGATCATTGGCAAATGATCCGGTGTCGTGCAGCGCAATGCTGCGCGACCCTGTACCTCCACATGTTGCCATTCTTCAGCCAGAGCAGCCGAAACATCCGTGAGCAGTGACAGATTGTGTTGCTGTTCTTCAACGCGCAGTGTGGTGTCGGTGTCGCCCGGTATAAAACTGGCGCCGATACAGTGCTGGTTGTTGGTCGCCGGTGTCAGATAGCCTTCATCACAGATCACACATCGCAGTTGATGACTGGTATCTGTTGCCGGCAATGTGGTGATTTGTCCTCGCACCGGACGCAATGGTAGCCATGATGTTTCTGTAAATCGTGCACTGTGATTGGAGCAGGTAATGACAACATGCTGTGTTTCTGTGACCGCAATATCCTGCAAAGTTTCAATACCGGTGTTGAAGTGAGTGCTGATCAGCGGATGATCCAGCAACATATTGCACAGTGCTTGTGGATCAATCCAGCCGGCTTGCGGTAACCACCAGCCACCACGCGTCATATTGATGCCGGTTTTCTCTATTGCCTGTTCAGTATCCACCCAATGTAGCAGCTCTGGATTCCCTGCAAAAAATTCTTGCAGCTGTTCATCGCATGCATCCTGCAGTTGTAACAAGCCGCAAGTATGCACGGAATTTTTCAGGTAGGCATTTTGATAATGGCGAGTGGCATATTGATAAGACGCAAGACTGAAACGCGATAGTGCAGCGGCATTGGCAGATAATTTTGTGTACAGCGCACCTTGTGGATTGCCAGACGCTTCTTGTGCAGCTTTTGCATGTTGTTCATAGACGCAAACATGCACGCCGCGCTCGGCGAGTGCACGTGCAGCGTGACAGCCTGCCAGTCCCGCGCCGATCATTGCCACGTGTGATGGAATATTTTGTGTTGTTTTATGCAGCAGCCATGGCGTTTCGGATGGCGCAGTATTTTTTTGTGCCGGTTCAGTGAACCCGGCAATAATCATTTCACGTTTGCTGCCGTAGCCTGAAATTTTCTCCACGTTAAAACCGAGTGCTGTGAGTTCACGACGAACCTGGCCGGCTGCGGTAAAGGTTGCCAGTGTTGCTCCCGGTTTTGATAGCGAAGCAATCTGTTGCAGTAGATCCTGCTGCCATAGCTGCGGGTTTTTTGCCGGTGCAAAACCGTCGAGGAACCATGCATCAACAGTGCGTGCATCAACAGTGCGTGCATTCAGTTGCGGCAACGTCTCGTTAGCATCGCCGAGTAGTAGCAATAATGTGACGCGACTGTCAGTAAAACGCAGCCAGTGGAAACCGGGTGTCAGCGACGGGTATTGTTGCAGGAGTTGTGTGGCCAGTGGCGCCAGCTCTGGCCAGAAAGCCAGTGCGCGTTCGAGGTCATCGCGCGTTAGTGGAAACAGTTCGGTAGAGATGAAAAACAGTTGCGCATCGGATGGCGCAGTCTGTTGCCACAATTGCCATGCCAGTAAGAAATTCAGCCCGGTGCCAAAACCGGTTTCGCCGATAACAAAAGCTGTTTTTTCTGGCAGTTGCTGCCAACGTTCGCGTAAACGATTGCCATTGAGGAACACATAGCGTGATTCTTCCAATCCGTTTTCACGTGAGAAGTAGATGTCGCCAAACTGTGCGGCTTCCGGTGTGTCGCCATTCCAGCGTAGCTGTGCTGGTGTGATGGGCTGCAGCTTGTTCATGTTCCGGCAAAGACCATACATGCTCAGGGGAAGGGCAGCATATAGACAGGAGGCTATATATGTCGATTAAACGGCAGTCTGGATGCCCCCTGAACTGAGGAATTCGGGGGGCATATTGGTGTATTCTAGTGGTCAAAATTTAACCAATAACAATGTAGCCAGTATCTATTCAGCCGGGACTGAGAGCCAGCCATGAAAACAACATATGCGGTATGTGCGGTATACGTATCATTGGGCCTGTCGTTTGTGAATGCAGCATACGCCGCCGCCCCTGGTGATCTCGATGTGTCTTTTAACAAATCGGGGATTGTTGCCACATTACCGGGCAAGGCTGGATATGGGTTCAGTGGTAATGACGTTATCCAGCAGGCTGATGGCAAGCTGGTGGTGGCGGGTTATCGTGGCAATAAACTGGGTGTGAAAAATTTTGCATTGGTGCGATACAACAGCAATGGTACGTTGGATACCGAATTTAACGGCACAGGAGAGGTGGACACCACTGTTAGCAGCGGAGTGCTGAAACCTGTAGATATTGCCCAGTCTTTGCTCCAGCAAGCTGATGGCAAACTGGTTGCTGCAGGCACCAGTTCTAATGGAGTTGATGATGATTGCGCACTGGCGCGTTATAACAAGGATGGTTCTCTGGATGCCACTTTTAACGATACAGGAATAGTCACCACACCGATTGGTTCTGCTAATGACAAATGCTATACCGTGATCCAGCAAACGGATGGCAAACTGGTAGCAGCGGGCACCAGTTTTAGCAGTGGTGGTGAAGGCGATGATTTTGCCATGGTGCGTTATAACCGCGATGGTTCGCTCGATACATCATTTGGCGTTAATGGCACAGTGGTGACACCCATCAGTACGAATGGCAGCAGGACTGACAACGGTAAGTCAGTTATCCAGTTGTCAGATGGCAAGCTGCTCATGGTGGGCTATAGCGAAGGGGATTTTGTTCTGGTTCGTTACAACCTGGCGGATGGTTCGCTGGATACTACATTTGATGGTGACGGAAAATTATTTGCAGGTATCAACGCTTATCCGGTTGCTGATGTTGGTTTGGCGGTAATCCAGCAATCGGATGACAAGATTGTCATTGCAGGTTACTCCGGTAGTCCAGGCAGCAGTAAGCTTGCTGTGGCGCGTTATAACCTTGATGGCACATTCGATTCCAGTTTCAGTAGTGATGGCAAACTGAATATGCCTGAAGATCCTTTCAGCACAACCAGTCAGGCAGCTACCTCCGTGATACAGCAGGCCGATGGCAAACTGGTGCTTGGTGGTTACAGTTCGAACGGTGGTAATGCGCATTTTGCATTGATTCGCTTGAACGCCGATGGCTCACGGGATGACACTTTCAATTTTGACGGGGTGTTGACCACCCAGATTGGCACGTTGGTTGATAAGGCGACCGCAGTCATCCAGCAAGCTGATGGCAAACTGGTGCTGGCTGGTTACGGCAACAGTGGTAAATTTGATTACATTGCGCTCGCGCGTTATCACAGCGAAAACGATACGGATAATGATGGCGTGCCGGATTCTATTGATGCATTGCCTGGCGACGCAACAGAGTCTGTCGATACGGATCGCGATGGCACTGGCAACAATGCTGATACCGATGATGACAACGACGCCATCGAAGATGGCGCAGACAATTGTCCATTAATTTCAAATCCCGCACAGACAGATGCTGATGCTGATGGATTAGGTGACGCATGTGATGATCAGGCACCATTGCTGTACACGGCAAAAAGCACAAATGCCAAAGACCGCGCCGGTTATGCCGTAGCGTATGCTGGTGACATCAATAAAGACGGTTACGGCGATTATGTTATTGGTATGTCCGGGTTTGATCCGGCCGGGAAAATTGATGCCGGACGCGCGCAAGTTATTTCTGGCAAAACAGGCGCGGTATTAATGTCAGTAGATGGAGCTGCTGCGAAAGACGGCATGGGTTATGCGGTGGCCGGTAATGCGGATATTGATAATGATGGCAATCTTGACGTAGTGGTCGGTGCACCGAAAGCAGATGCGCCCGGTTTGCTGGATGCTGGTAGTGTGACAGTGTTGTACGGGCCGGATGGTGTGCGCCGGGATACATTCTCCGGTCTGACAGCGAAAGCCTTGTCAGGATCAGCGGTTGCATTGGGCGATGTGAATGGAGATTCGTTCGCTGACATACTGATCGGTGCGCCAAGAGACGACGATTCAACCCATCCGTTTGCCACTATTCTGGATACAGGCAGTGTGACGGTGCGTTCAGGTGATCCACGTACCAGTAATGCCGTGTTGAAAACTTTCTACGGTGTTCTGGCGAAAGCGTATGCAGGTACGAGTGTTGCTGCTGGTGATTTTGATGGTGATGGTGACGCCGATATTATTGTTGGCGCTCCGAACGATGATGACAATGAAACAGATTCAGAGATTGTTTATCTGGATACTGGTAGCGTGACGGTTTATGACCTGGATGAAAACATATTGTTCAAAGCATTCGGTTTTGTTCCCAAAGCATACCTGGGTAAATCCGTAGCGGTGAGTGATATAGATGGTGATGATCGCGTTGAATTGTTGGCTGGTGCGCCGGGTGATGACCTGTTGAATGAAGACGGTAAGGCAATAAAACTGGATGTCGGCAGTGTTATGTTGTTCGCAGGTGGCGGCGGTGATTGGTTGTGGCAGTCTTATGGCCGTACGCTCAAAGCCGGTTTGGGTAACAGCGTGGCGTTTGGTGATGTGAACGGCGATCTCGTGCCAGATATTATTGCCGGCGCTTCAAAAGACGATAAACCTGCGCTAAAACCGATCAAGGATACCGGCAGTGTCTCTGTCTGGAATGGTGTGGATTACGGTTTGATCACCACACTGTATGGAAAAACAAGCAAGGATTATTTTGGTGCAGCAGTGAGTTCAGGTGATATCAATAGTGATGGCAATGGTGATTTGCTCATCGGTATAGGTGGTGCAGATATACCGGCTTTGCCCCCACTAAAACCCGTCAAGGATACCGGTTCGGTGCAGATTTTATCGGGTGGGTTTTTGTAACTTGCAGCTGAAATTTTTACGCCATTTTTACGGGAGTAGTGCCAGAATCTGTACCTGATCCATCCATGATCAACAGGCGGTATCTGGCATGGCTTTACCATCTCTCCGTACTTCACTGCCAATTCTGTGGCGCTATGTGGCTGCGGTGTTGTTGTGTATCTCTACAGCTCTGCTGTGCCTGCCGCTGATAGGCTATCTTGACCTCGTCAACATTGTCATGTTGTTCCTGCTCGCCGTGGCATTGGTCGCTGTTATGTTGGGCAAAGGCCCTGCTGTTGTTTCTGCTTTTTTCTCTGTTGCGTTATTTGATGTTCTTTTTGTGGAGCCGCGATTTTCTTTTGCAGTACATGATGGTCAGTATCTGATTACATTTGTCGTGATGTTGTTGGTGGCTCTATTGATCGGTCATTTGATCGAGATTGCGCAAAAAAATGCTGGCCAGATACACGCAGAAAGGTTGCGCAGTTCTATTCTGGCAGCGTTATCCCATGATATCCGTACGCCGTTGACAGTGTTGTGTGGTTTGGCAGATACGCTGAAATTGACGCATCCGGATTTGCCGGAATCGGCACGCGATATTATTGATACCTTGCGTGCGCAGACGGTGCGTTTGCATAGCATGGTTGATAATCTTCTGGACATGGCTCGCCTGCAAAGTGGTAATGTTTTCTTGAATAAAGAATGGCAGCCGCTGGAAGAAGTCATTGGTTCCAGTATTCATTCGCTTGGCGAGGCATTGGCATTCCACACCGTGCATGTCGAGATCGCAACGGATATGCCTCTGGTCAATATTGATGCGCTGTTGCTTGAGCGTGTGTTCTGTAATCTGCTGGAAAATGCCTGTAAATATTCACCGGTACACTCAATGATAGTCATTCGTGCCGCTGTGGTAGGTCATGCAGTCGATATTTACGTCATCAATGAAGGCGACGGCTTCCCTGATAACGACACGCAGCGATTGTTGGATGTTTTTGAACGAGGACAAAACGAATCTGCAGCATCAGGGTTTGGTGTCGGGTTGGCAATCTGCCGCAGTATCGTGGAAGCGCATGGAGGCAGCATACGTGCGTATAACCCTGATTGGGGCGGAGCGTGTGTGATGTTTGCTCTGCCTTTGGGTGTTCCTCCAGTGGTTGAGTTGGAAGAAAATACAGAGAGGCCGCTCTCATGAAAACAGCCACTACGGTATTGTTGATTGAAGATGAAAAAGAAATACGGCGTTTTGTTTGTACGGTATTGCAAAGCGAAGGCTATCAAATAAAAGAAGCCTGTGAAGTGAAACAGGGCTTGATTGATGCTGGGGTTTGCAAACCGGATCTGGTCATTCTTGATCTTGGCTTGCCTGACGGTAACGGCGTGCAGTTTGTGCGTGATTTTCGTCATTGGTCACAAGCGCCTGTGCTGGTGTTGTCTGCGCGTACATCCGAGCAGGAAAAAATTGCAGCACTGGATGCTGGTGCGGATGATTATCTCACCAAGCCTTTTGCTGTGGGTGAATTGCTAGCGCGTGTGCGTGCTTTATTGCGCAGAGGGCAGTTGCCAGATAATCATGAAGACGCCATTTTTTCTTTTTCCGATGTGATGGTTGATTTATCGCGCCGCACCGTCATTCGTGGAGGTGCACCAGTGCATCTCACGCCCATTGAATACAGTTTGTTGGCATTGTTATTGGCTAATGCTGGCAAAGTATTAACGCACCGCTACCTGTTGCGCGAAATATGGGGTGCGACATTCGTCGAGAGTAATCACTATCTGCGTATTTACGTTGGACATCTGCGACAAAAACTGGAAGTGGATGCAGCGCAACCCAAGCATTTCATTACTGAAACCGCTGTTGGCTATCGCTTCCAGTTTTAATAGATCGTAGGAAATTATTTTAATGCAAAGTGATACAGAAAAATCCGGCACCTCCAAACTGGCTTTGGCGGCGCTTGGTGTGGTGTACGGTGACATCGGTACCAGCCCACTCTATGCATTCAAGGAGGCTTTTGCCGGCGCACATCCCCTGTTGCTGACAGAAGGCAACGTGTTGGCTGCGTTGTCAGCACTGTTCTGGTCGATCATGTTGATCATTTCCATCAAATATGTGTTGGTCGTGTTGAAATTCAATAACGAAGGTGAGGGCGGCGTGTTGGCCTTGACAGCGTTGGCGCAACGCTTGACGCGACAAAAACCTGTGCTGGCGACCACCGTTATTGTGGTGGGTATTTTTGCGGCAGCGTTGTTTTATGGTGATGCGGTCATTACGCCCGCTATTTCTGTTTTGTCCGCCATTGAGGGTTTGAGTGTAGCAACACCGCAGTTTGAACACTGGGTCGTGCCGATTACGCTGTGTATTCTTGTTGCATTATTCATGATCCAGAAAATGGGCACAGGCAGCGTCGGAAAATTATTTGGCCCCATCAC
>DATIDQ010000040.1:0-5094 GCA_035456205.1 Pseudomonadales bacterium | reverse complement strand
ATGGGTAAAACAACGTTTGCCCATGCATTGGCGGCGGTACTGGGTTTCAGTTATCGCCGTGTACAGTTCACCAGCGATATGTTGCCTGCCGATATTCTCGGAGCCAATATTTTTGATCCCGAAAAACGTTCCTTTGCGCTGCATCGTGGCCCGGTATTCACACAGTTGCTGTTGGCCGATGAAATCAATCGCAGCTCACCCAAAACACAGAGTGCATTGCTGGAAGCGATGGAAGAGCGACAAGTGTCTATTGATGGCCAAAGCACTGCATTACCAGAACCTTTTTTTGTGATTGCGACGCAAAATCCTTTGCACCAATCCGGTACCTATCCATTGCCTGAATCACAACTGGATCGTTTTTTAATGCAGATTACCCTGGGTTTTCCGGATCGTGCTATCGAGCGTCAGTTATTTGAAGGCAAGAATCCACGCGCAGCGCTGCAACAAGCTGTTGCATTGGTGACACTCGAACAATGGTTTGCATTGCAAGCGCGAGTCACGGAAGTAAAAGTATCCGGTAGCGTGCTGGATTACGTGCAACGTCTAGTGGATCAAACGCGTTATTCCGGTGATTTTCAGTGGGGTTTGTCGCCTCGTGCCGCATTGGGTTTGATGCAGGCTGCGCGCGCCTGGGCTATGTTGCAGCGCAGACAGTTTGTGGTGCCGGAAGATATTCAGGCTGTGTTTGGTGCAGTGGTATCTCATCGTCTGCGCTATCAGATACGAGGCGGTCAGCAAGGCGATCCTGCACGGTTGGTTCTCGATAAAGTCGACGTTCTGGGTTGATATGCCACGCTTCCTGACTGCATGGTGGGTCAGTGGGCAACAGCGATATAAGCGCTGGTTGGATCGACGTATTCCTCCGCGTATATCGCTGCAACTGAATCAACGCAATTTATTTATTTTTCTCTCTCGCCACGGACTGTATTTTTTATTGGTGGTGTTGCTGGTATGGATTGGCGCCACTAATTTCCAGAATAATCTTGCATTCGCACTCAGTTTTTTTCTGCTGGCGATTATGTTTGTTGCCATCCATATGACTTTTGCCAATGCCAGTGGGTTACGCATACGTTTTATTGACGCGGAGCCAGTATTCTCCGGTGACGTGGCGCATGCGCGTTTCGAATTATGTTCGACAGCATCGCACAGGCAACTGGAGTTTTCGTGGCCGCAGCAAGAATCGACGTGGGCGGCTGTCCAACCCTCTATACCGGAGGTGATACTACTGCCACAAAAGACCCATCGGCGTGGCTTGCTGAGTCCTGGTCGTTTTCGACTGCAAACATTTTATCCACTTGGCATTGTGCGCTGCTGGAGTTGGCTGGATCTTGATGTGACATTTCTGGTTTATCCGAAGCCAGAGGAGGCCGACTTCCGTCAATGCAGTAGTAGTGATGGTGACGAGGATGGCGGTGTCATTGCCGGAGGCGATGAATATTTTGCATTGAAGTCATACAGCGAAGGCGAATCCCTATCGCGCATTGCGTGGAAACAGTTTGCAGCGGGGCGGGGCTTGTTCGTGCGTGAATATGCTGAATTATCTGGCGGTACAGTTATGCTGGATTTATCTGTGATGACCGAGCAGGATCTGGAAGTGAAATTATCCAAACTGTGTTATTGCGCAATAAAATTGCATGAGGCTGGCAGGGTGTATGGGCTGAGGCTGCCAAATCAGACAGTCATTGATGCTGCGAGTGGTGACCAGCAATTGCATCTTGTGCTCTCGGCTTTGGCTTTGTATCAGTAATGAATGTTGTATCAGTAAAAAGGCGCTTGTAATGCACAGGCAATTATCGCGTAGTGCGTTGTTATATTTTTTCGCAGCATTTACTGCTTGCGTGTTGTTGCTTGCTATCTTTTTGCCCTGGTGGTTATTGCCGGTGGCGGGTTCCTGTCTTTTATGGCGTGCTTTAGTGTTCGGTGGCCGTTTATCGTTTCCTTCTGCTTGGGTCAAGTTGGCGCTGGTCTTGTTGTCTGGCGTAGCCATGTTCCTGCAATACGGTTTTGTTGTGTCGCTGGATGTTTTTGTGATGTTGTTGTTGCTGGGATTTTCCCTGAAGTTGCTGGAACTGTATCACCAGGTTGATGCGCAATGGTTGCTCTACCTGTCATTTTTTGTGTTGATGACAGTATTTCTTTTTGATCAAACTCCTGCTTATGTATTGCTGGTATTTATTGTTGTTCTGTTCGTGTTGGCAGCAATGGTGGCTGTGCAGAGTTCAGAAGGTGAGCTGCAACAACAATGGTCACAACCATTGCGCAGGGCGAGTCTTGTCTCTGTACTGGCAATGCCTGTGATGTTGTTTATGTTTATCGTGATGCCGCGCTTGCCTCCGCTATGGGCAATGCCAATCCATACGCAAAAGCAAGGCAAAACCGGGATGTCGGATAGTATGAGCCCTGGCGATATTGCGTCATTAGCGCAATCTGCGGATCTGGTGTTCCGGGCAACTTTCCCGAATGGAGTGCCAGCGCGTCATGAGCTTTATTGGTACGGTATGATATTTGATCAATTTGATGGTAAGCGCTGGACAGATTCCTGTGCAGGGTGCCGTGACCAATGGCTGCGTACTGATCGTGCTTCGCAGCGGAATCTTGCCGGAAAACCGTATCAGATTATATTGGAGCCACAAGGGAATCCGTGGATTTATGCACTGGTTCCATCAGCCATAAATGACTCGGCAATCCTGATGAATAAAAATCACATTTTTCGCTATGATCATGACGTTGATCAGCGCGAAGTGTATGAAGCCAGTTATCTGGCTCCTGCTATTCCCGATTCAGTTGTTGCGCCAGTAGAAAATAGATATCTGGCGTTGCCGCAAGAGGGGAATATGCAGTCACGTGCATTGGCGCAGCGTTGGCGTAGTGAAAGTTCTGATGTGCAGACTATCGTCAAAAAGTCCCTGACTTTTTATCATGAATCATTTTCTTATACCTTGCAGCCTCCCGCGCTGGGTGAGCAGCGTATTGATGATTTTCTTTTTGGTACGCGCAGTGGGTTTTGCGAGCATTTCGCAGGAAGTTTTGTTTTTCTAATGCGTGCTGCCGGTGTTCCTGCTCGTGTGGTAGTCGGTTATATGGGTGGGGAAATTAATGAGAAGGATCACTATGTTGTGTTACGACAATACGATGCACACGCATGGGCGGAAGTGTGGTTGCCGGATACGGGCTGGTTGCGGGTGGATCCTACCTCGGCTGTAGCGCCTGAGCGAATTGATATGAGTTTCTTCGAAGCATTTTCTAACGGTGAAAAATTTTCTGTTGCTAGCAATCTATCATTTTTTGGGCGAGTTTCATTGCTGAACAAGCTGCGATTGCAGATGGATCATTTTGATTATCTCTGGGTGCGTTGGGTGTTAGGTTATGAAGGTGAGCAACAGCAACAATTTCTAAAAAAACTGGGATTGTTGTCGCCCTTGCGTATTGCTGCCTGGGGTGGTGGTGGCGTGGCTTTGGTGTTTGTGTTGCTGTGTCTATATTTGTATTGGCGCGAATGGTGGTCATTGAGCGAGCCTCCATCTACACGGCGCTACAGGCAGCTATGCCATGCCTATGCGCTGTGTGGCGCTGAAAGATTGCCTGCGGAAACTCCATTGCAATACGCTGAAAAAATTATTGTGCGGGATTTGCCGGGTGCTGCAGAGTTTTTGGTGCTGTCAAAGTGGTATTACCAGTGGCGTTATTGCAGTTTGAAAGTTCAGCCTGGTGAGCCGTCGCCAGATTTCGCCGCTAAATCACGTCGATTGTATTGGCGATTGCTTTTTTATGCTTTCAAGGCTCGTCGTGCCGATAAAAACTGAGATGGTATTGGCGCAATAGTAGAGCTTCCTGCAGTGCCTGTTCTTGATCCTTACGTGGATTGATCACTGCAATCTGTTTTCTTCCTTCAATGCTGTCAATCCTGGCCAGGGCCGTATGCCCACGTTGCAAACGGTTATGCAGTTGTTGAAATTCCTTGAAGCTGTAAACGTCGCTGAGCAACAGGCTGGCTAATAGTAATAAACATATGCTGTTCCTGATCGGTTGTGCGCAGTGTGAAGTCATTAATAACACTGCCGTGGTGATCCAGAACGGCAATGTCAGGGTTGCATATCGACTAGCCAGCATTTGTTCATCGCCGAGACCGGATCTGGATAGTGAGACCAGCAGTGCACTACCGGCAGAAAAAAGCAGTAGAGCGAGTGCAAGGTTTTTTTGTCGGGATGACAGTCTGGAATATTGCAGACTGACAATAACAGTAGCAGAAAATCCGACAAGAATTGCTGCAAGCATATCGAAATGGGCGACCAGATTGCCTAGTAATGCCAATGTATTTTTTGTATGGCGGAATATTTCTGTCGCAGAAAGCAGGAAAGTGGGTTCGACTGAAGAATGTTGTGATAGAGCAAGCAGATATGCGTAAGTGAAAACAGCGGTACTGCTGATGAGCAGCCATGGCAGTAGCAATATACGTTGGCGTTGCCACAATACAGGTATCACCGCCAGCCAGAATGGCAAACTGCCAGCAAAACTGACTGTAGCTGCTGCGCCGCATATTGTCGCAGCAACCAAGGCTAAACAATTATTTCGTATACACAATAGTGAGCAGATGCCAGAGAGAATCAATAGCAACGCTAATGGAATTTGTAGTTGCCACCCCCATAACCAGTTCTGTGCCTGACTTAAACTGAACACCAATAGTGATATCGTGATTTTTTCTGTTATGGATGGTGCGCGCCCGAGCAATATTCCGGCTATTTTTTGCAACAGAAACCAGTTGATCAGCATGCATATAAAACTGAACAATACTTCTGCCAATGTATTCCATTGCGTAAGGATTGCGAGGCCTAGCATCACAATTTTTGGTAATAAGAGAATATGGCCGTTGTGGGGTTGCAACAAGTCTTGCCATTGCAGAGTGCCTTGATAATACGCGTCTAGCAGTGGCAGTAAATCCCACTGGTCGTAGTAGGGCACATCAACATGCAGCGCGAGCACCAGGGACAGGGTGATCAGTGGTGGTAGCCAGTGCCAGGGGGGTGTCGTCAGAGTTTTATTCACGTGCGCATCAAGTGTTTTTTCTATCTTGCGCGATTCGCCTTTATGAAGCAA
>DATIDQ010000039.1:0-8799 GCA_035456205.1 Pseudomonadales bacterium | reverse complement strand
TGGCAATGGAGCGCCCGAACTGCACGCGCTCTTGTGTAAATGCCACAGTCTTGTCGAGCATTTCCTGCGCGCCACCCATCTGCTCGGCAGAGACAGCAATTTTTGCCAGGCTGATAATTTTTTGCAGTTGAGGCCATGCTTGTGCTTCTGTGCCCATCAATACGGATTCGGAAATTGAAACATTGCTTAGAATAATTTCTGCTTGATGACGTGTCTGGTCCATCGTCGGTAACCATTTGCGAGAAATGCCTGCAGTAGCAGCCGGCACAACAAACAGTGAAATACCGTTAGCTCCAGTAGAGTTTTCGGCGCGAGCAGCGATGATCAATAAGTCTGCAGTGTGGCCATCGATCACGTAACGTAAAGTGCCATTCAATACATAATTGTTGCCGGATTTTTTATAGGTAGCTTGCACGGCATCTGCGCCCCAACTGCCGCCGCCGTGTGCTGCTTTTGTTCCGGTGTAAGCGAGTGTTGCTGTGAGTGTGCCCTCAACGATTTGTGGCAAGTATTTATTTTTCTGTGCATCGGTTCCGGCCACCAGCAAACTGTGTGCGCCGAGGCAGACGGTAGAAAAAAACGGTGAGCACAATAATGTGCGTCCCATTTGTTCCAGCACGGCTGCGAGCTCAACAAAGCCGAGCCCCATGCCGCCAAATTCTTCCGGAATGGTAATCGCCTGAAAACACAATTCAGTGCAGATGCGCTGCCACAGTTCAGCATCGTAGCCCGCTTCGGTTGCCATCGCTTTACGCACGGCTTCCGAAGTGGAAACATCCTGCAAGAAACTTTCCGCAGTTTCGCGGATCATTTTCTGTTCGTCGGTGAATCTGAATTCCACAGTTAACCGCCTCTACTTAATCAAGTGCCATAAACTTTTTGTGCTGGTACTTCTTTTGCCAGCAATTCTTTCATTGCTGTGCCCACTTCTGCTGGCATCCAGCGTGCACCTTTGTCCACGCCTGCTGTGCTGCGCCAGCCATCAGCGATAGAAATTTTTCCACCTTCCGATTCAAAAATACGGCCAGTGACATGCGCCGCTTCTGCAGAACCCAACCACACCAGCAAGGAAGAAACATTTTCCGGTGCCCAGTAATCAAAGCTGCCGTCTTCCGGTTTTGCCATGCGGGTAGCCATGGATTCAACTGCAGTGGTCATGCCGGTGCGTGCAGCCGGTGCAATCGCATTGGCAGTAATGCCGTAACGTCCGAGCTCTGCAGCCTGATTCAATGTCAGTGCGGCAATGCCCGCTTTGGCTGCGGCGTAATTGGATTGCCCGATAGAGCCCTGCAAGCCAGCACCGGAAGTGGTGTTGATAATGCGCGCGTCAACTTTTTTGCCTGCTTTGGATTGGTCACGCCAATATTGCACGGCGTGTGAACTGATGCAGAAATGGCCTTTCAGATGCACGGCCATGATCGCATCCCATTCCGCTTCGCTCATGGAAGCAAACATGCGGTCACGATTGATGCCGGCGTTGTTCACCACGATATGCAAATCACCGTAAGTGTCGATCGCCTGTTTCACGGCATTGGCACTGTCGGTGTAATTGGTGATGTCGGAAGTGTTCACAACAGCTTTGCCGCCTGCAGCAACAATTTCATCGACAACTTTTTGTGCAGCAGCTTGATTGATGTCATTAACAATCACGCTGGCGCCTTCGCTGGCGAAAACTTTTGCGTGTGCTGCGCCCAGACCGCCGCCTGCGCCAGTGACAATGACAACTCTGTCTTTACAAATACCCATTTCCGATTCCTCGTCTATTCTTTTGATAATTAAAGTCTTTCAATAATAGTGACGTTGGCCTGGCCGCCGCCTTCGCACATGGTTTGCAAACCGTAGCGACCGCCGGTGCGCTCCAGTTCATGCAACAGTGTAGTCATCAGGCGCGTGCCGGTTGCGCCTAGCGGATGGCCGAGTGCAATCGCACCACCATTCACGTTGGTTTTTTCATGCGGATAACCGGTTTCCTTCAACCAGGCCATGACTACTGAGGCAAAAGCTTCGTTGATTTCTACGCAGTCGATATCTGCCATCGTCATGCCGGCTTTTTTCAGCGCGTATTGCGTGGCCGAAATCGGCGCGGTCAGCATCCAGATCGGATCTTCCGCTCGCACACTCATGTGGTGGATGCGCGCACGCGGTTTCAGGTTGTAACGTTTCAATGCTGTTTCAGAAACAATCAGCATCGCGGAGGCTGCATCGCAAGTTTGCGAAGACACTGCAGCGGTCACTTTATCGCAGCCAAACAGGAAATCGAGAGCTGCCATTTTTTCCAGCGTGGATTGACGCGGCGTTTCGTCGTGTTCCACGCCTTCCAAGGGAATGATTTCGCGTTTGAAGCGACCTTCAGCAATTGCACGCAGCGCGCGGGTGTGTGACTCTAGTGAGAACACTTCCAGATCGTGGCGCGACAGGTTCCATTTATCCGCAATCATCTGCGCAGAGTTAAATTGTGTCGGCGGCTCGGCACCGTAACGTGCCACCCAACCTTTTGAGCCGCTGAACGGATCTTTAAAACCCATCGGCTCGGCAGCAATCATCGCGGAAGAAATCGGAATTTGCGTCATGGTTTGCACGCCACCCGCGACAATCACATCCATGGTGCCACTCATCACGGCCTGCGCAGCAAAATGCACGGCTTGTTGTGACGAACCGCATTGACGATCAATCGTGGTGCCCGGCACTTCTTGCGACAAACCGGCAGCGAGCCAGGCCGTGCGTGCGATGTCACCCGCCAACGGGCCGATGGTGTCGACGCAACCGAAAATCACATCGTCGTATTCATTGTCGGGAATACCGTTGCGCTCAACAATCGCTTTTAATACGTGCGCGCCGAGATCGGCGCCGTGTACATGCGCCAAGCCACCCTTACGACGGCCAGTGGGTGTGCGAACTGCATCAACAATATAGGCTTCTGGCATTTCTATTCTCCGAAATTAAAACGCGGACTGTTAAAACGTTTGGCCGGAACCGATTTTCGCGCCATCAGATAAAACAAAATCGGCCACGCGATTTTTATGGAACGCCACATCGCCCCAGGTATTGTTCAGCGCCCAGGCTTTTTTCATGAAGATGTGCATATCCACTTCCCAGGTGTAGCCCATTGCGCCATGCACCTGAATGCCATTTTTTGCGCCGAGCAGTGAGGCTTCGGTAGCAACAATTTTTGCGTGCGATACATGCAGTGCAGCATCCGGGTGATTGTGTGCGATAGAAAATGCGGCGCGATGCACCACCGCTTTCGCATATTCCAGCGGCACTGCCACATTCGCCAGCCGATGTTTCACCGCCTGAAACGAACCGATGGCTTTGCCGAACTGTGTACGATCCGTGGTGTATTTCACCGAAATTTCTATCATACGTTGCGTCAAACCCAACGCCTGTGCTGCTGCGCCGAGTACGCCGGCGTTGAAGGCATCAGCGATCAGCTTTTTCGCTTCATCGCCTTTGGCAACGCAAGTGGCGGTGGATGGTGCCCACTGCACGCTGAACAGTTTGCGTGAAGGATCAATGCTTTCATTGTGTGTCAGTTGCACTTGACCTTTTGTTACAGCGTGGATTTCGTCCCCGTGTTGCAGTAACAACAGGTCGGCGATATGCGCGTCTGCAACGAGAAGGTTGTGCGATAAACCAACGGCGACTTTGGCTTCGCCGGAGGCAATGCGCGGCAGCCAGGCAAATTTCACGGCATCAACGCTCAGTGCATTGATCAGCGGCACGGCGACTAAAACCGTTTCAACTAGCGGTTCTGGCAATGCGACAAAACCGCATTCCTGCGCGAGCAAGACGAAATCCACTGCATTCATGCCGAGGCCACCGAATTCTTCCGGCACGGTGAAGCCGGTCAAACCCATTTCAGCGAGCTGCGCCCACAGTGCATCAGAGCGACCGGTTTCTGTTTCCCACAGCTCGCGAATTTTTTCTGGCGTCACTTCGTTCAGCAGAAATTTTTTTACTTCGTCCTGAAACAACAATTGGTCTTCGGTAAAGGTAAAGTCCATCGCTAATCTCTCCTCTACTTATTTCGGCATACCGAGCATGCGCTCGGCAATAATGTTGCGCTGGATTTCATTGGTGCCGGCATAGATCGGACCGGACTGTGCGAACAGAAAACCGTCCAGCCAGGTGCCCACGCCTTTTGCGGCCGGTGCGTGCGGCAATAATTCTGAGCGCGCTGACAAAATGCTCATCGCGGTTTCGTGCATGCGTTGATCGAGTTCCGACCAGAAAATTTTATTGGTGGAAGATTCAGGGCCGATCTTGCCGCCTTTGTTCAAACGGCAAGCGGTTTGATACGTGGTCAGTGTGTAGGCTTCGGCATCCATATAAGCGCGTGTCACTGCATCGCGCACAGCGGGATCGCGATCGGCATCGGCGCGATTTTCTTTATACAGTTCAACCAGACGGCGCGCGGTGTTCTGGAAGCGCGCAGGAGAGCGCAACATCAGACCGCGTTCAAAACCGGCAGTCGCCATCGCGACTTTCCAGCCCTCGCCTTCTTTGCCTAAACGGCGATCGACGGGGACTTTTACATTATCAAAAAAGATTTCGGCAAAACCGGGTAGGCCGTCCAGCTGCGGGATCGGGCGCACGGTGATGCCGGGCAAATTCAGTGGCACCAGAATAAAGGTCAGGCCGTGGTGTCTTTCAGATTTCGGATCGGTGCGGAACATGCCGAAGCATTGGTCGGCCCACACCGCGCGGGTGGACCAGGTTTTCTGGCCGTTGATGATGTAATGCGTGCCGTCTTCGCTCAGTTCGGCTTTGGAGCGGATGGCCGCCATGTCGGAGCCGGCACCGGGCTCGGACCAGCCCTGCGCCCACACTTCGGTGCCGTTGGCCATTTTCGGCAGGATGTCTGCTTTCTGCTCCGGCGTGCCGTACTCCATCAAAGTGGGGCCCAGCAGGAAGATACCGTTCTGGTTCACGCGCAACGGAGCGCCGGCACGCCAGTATTCTTCCTCGAAAATCAGCCATTCGATCAGGTCGCAGCCGCGACCGCCGAGGTCGGCGGGCCATGTCACCATGCCCCATCGCCCGCTATTCAGTCTGGCTTCCCACTCACGGTGCTGCTTGAAGCCTTCTTCGGTATCAAAAGACTGGAGAGGCTCAGCGGGGACATTGGCCGCCAACCAGGCGCGGACTTCAGCGCGAAAGGTGTTTTGTTGCTCGGTATAGGCTAGATCCATGGGTAATCTCTTTTAGAAGATAGTCTCGCAAGAAATGGGCACAAGAATCAGCCCACTCTCGGGCTGAAAAACGGGCGCAAATGATACCACGCGGGGCGGGAGGCTTATATCCGCAAGAACAGCATGCGCTCGACGATTGAGATGCCGGATTTTATGAATTTGCCGAGGTCGACGGCTTATCAGGTTTGGCCAGTAATGTGAGCGCGTAACCTGTGGCCAATATCCAGATGGCTACCATAACAGCCACAAAAAAGCGCTGCTCAGGGATAATAATCAGCCCTTCGGCAAATGTGGCGCCAATAGTGGCAGTAACGACAAAGCCTGCCGGCTCCAACAGAAAAATTTTCCTGGCGTGCCACACAAACAGAAGCGCCAAGACGATTGCCAGACAATTGGCAGCTAGCAGTATTGGATGCCATGGCCGTATGTCAGTGGCGACTATAGGTTCCACACCAGCATACTCCGTCATCACCGCTCCCTGCTCAAGTTGGGCGCCCCAGGCATAAAACGAATCAGACGGCCTGGAGCCAAAGAGGACAGGTGCAGTGGATGGCTGGGAACCGATGATGACGCTGTATTCATCAAAATGACTGGTTTTCCCGCTGACAGAAAACCGCTGGGGTTGTTTGGTAAGGGTGGCCATGGTGCTGGCAATCATCGACTCGTCAGAGTGGCGCGTGAATGCCAGCTGGATCTCTGTGGGTGTGTCAGACCACAGCCACACACTGAAGGTGTAGTCGGTGTTGCCTGGTAGAGCGACCCACTGCGCGAGATAGGTATTGCCATATTCCTGTACTGACTGCGCAGTCATTTTATCTGCCGTCATACCGCCGCGGGGATCCAGTGCGGCATTCGCTTGTCTGTCAAGATTGCTCGTGAACCAGTACTTCTCATTGCCGATATCTTCAATTGTCATAGCAAACAACTGGTTTTTGATATCGGGATAGATGTAATTCATTGAACGGTAGGTTGCCAGATAAAAACTGGCTCGACTTCCGAGAAGACAAAACAACGACGAATAATCTTTTTGCTGCAGACTAGGGAGAAAACCGGCACGTATCTCGCAGTATCGAGAAGACGAATAGTAACCTTGATTCTGGAAAATAGAGTCATAACCAACAACATCTGAAGTCAGGTGAATATTGCTCCAGTCATTGGATACCCTGCTATCGAGAAAAGCCAGTGAGCCACTTTGTTGATAAGTGTTTGCAAATTGAAAACCGGGAGGAATCAAGGCAAACAGCAATAATAAGTGCCAGAATTTTCGGCGCGGGCTGATCAGTATAACAAGGCAGCCTGCCATGATGCCGACTAAAACCGGGTAGAAATAAAATGCCCTGATCCAGCCAGCCAAGCCAAGAAACAAGCTGGCAAACACCAGAAAAAACAGCTGTTTTCTACCTGACAATAAACATGAGAACAGCAGTAGCCAAAAGCCGTTTAATAGAAAGAGTGAGGATGGCGGATCTGATAGCGTGGTGAAAACAATTGGCCAGAAAAAAAACAGATGGATGAGCAGGCAGACAGTGCCAATGACTGTTTTTGAAAGGAAATTTTTTGCGAAAAAGGTGTTGCGTGTGCGTTGGCAAATTAACACAAGTAGCAAGGTGGATAGCAAAGATGATATGCCTAACATGAACAGATTGGCATAAATCAGCGCTTCGCTGGGCAGGCCTAACCGCACAGGTAAACTGAACCAGTAATAAGCGCCGCCCGGCCTTACGTCCCCATAACAAATTTTTTCAATAGCGCACTTTGTGCCTAATGAAATGTAGTCCCCGGCGTCGCAACATTGCGCTAGAAATTCTGGTAATAAAAAACTGCTCATATTTCTAATGAAATCCTTTCTGTCTAGTTGTTGTTATCTGAAAATCCGGCGTTATCCCGATGAGCAGGATGCAAGGTCGGGTAGGATACAAGGTCTGGATTACAGCGCACCAGCATCTTTGGCGTCAGCTCCATGATCAATTCATCGTGTTGGTTAAAGATAAGGTTCTTGCAGGTCACCACGCCGTGGTCGGGACGGGATTTTGATAGTCGCGCTGACAGCACGCGCACTTCCAGTCGTAGCGTATCACCGGGTCGGACGGGCTTCATCAGGTTCATGTTCTCTACGCCCAGACCGGCTGAATAGGCTGGACAGCGATCCAGATGATTCACCAACCAGGAGCGGGCACAGACAATCAGGGTGCCGGGGGCAACCAATCCACCAAATACGGAATCCTTGGCTGCCTCGGGGTCGATATGGAATGGCTGCGGGTCGAAGCGCTGGCCGAATTCGATGATTTCGGCTTCAGTTACGGTATATCCGCTGGCGTGGGCGACGAAATCGGAGGTGAGGTCTTCAAAATAAGCCGGTTGCACCATGGAATCCTGTCTTTTGTTGCGGAAGCGCTAGTTTAAGCGCTGGGTGTGTCGTCCGATCACGATTGTGTGCGTGAATCCCAAAGCAAATAGCCAGATCAATACCATGAAGGCTATACAGAAACGCTGTTCAGGAATAATGGCCAATGCTTCAGCAAATACAGCGCCAGCCATGGCGGTAACCGCTAGCCCGGCAGGCTCACACAGCCATATCCTTTTGAAGCGAATGATGTAAAGAAACATCAGGATCAGTGCCATGCCATTGGCAAGCAACAGCCATACATGCCAATTCCTTACTTGACTGCCTACTACAGGCTCGAAACCGGCGTATTCAGTCACGGCAGTGCCTTCTTCCAGTTGAGAGTGCCAGATATAGAATGAGTCGAACGGCGAGGCTCCGAAGCGGATGGTTGAGCCAGAAGATCTGGAGCCGATGATGACGGTGTATTGCCCCAGGGCGGTCGTCCTGCCAGTGATGGAAAATCGCTGTGGCTGTCTGGTAACAGCAGCCATGGTGGTAGCAATGACCGCATCGTCCGCGGTATGCATAAGGGCCAGCTGGATGTCCGTGGGTGTGTCAGACCATAACCACACGCTGAACGTGTAATCAATGTTGCCGACTAGCACCACCGACCGTGCGAGATAGGTGCCTCCGCGATATTCTGTCGCCGCTGTACCTTCGTCAATTTGGCCTCCCCAAGCATAGAATGCAGCAGGTGGTAAGGCCTCGACATGAACATCGGCGGCAGATGGTGGTAAGCCGAAGGTCACGTTGTATTCACCAGCGGTGATGGTTTTTGCCGAGACAAAAAATCGGCGGGGTTGCTGGGTGATGGCGGCCATGGTGCTGGCAACCGCCAATCCATCAGAGCGGCGGGTTATCGCCAGCTGGATGTCCGCAGGCGTGTCAGACCATAACCATACACTGAATGTGTAGTCAGTGTTGCCGGGCAGTTCCGCCCATGGCGATACGTAGGTTTCAACGTATTGCTGCGCTGGCGGGACCGTCATTTTGTCTGCGGTCATTCCGCCTTGTGGATCAGGTGCTACATTAGCTTGCACATCAAGATTGCCCCTGTGCCAGAGGTCTTCATCACCGACATTTTGGGTTGTCGTGGTAAATAACTGGTTTTTGATACTGTAGTAGAGGTAGTTCACCGGGCGATAAGTGGCCAGATAAAAAGCAGCCCTGTTGCCTAGCAGACAAAATAGCGACGAATAATCGCCCGCCTGCAGGCTGGCA
>DATIDQ010000038.1:0-18016 GCA_035456205.1 Pseudomonadales bacterium | reverse complement strand
TAATGTGTTCAGTCATGCTTTTTTCCTGCAGCCTTTCTGGATTTCACCGCGAACACGGTGTGGATTTTTTACCAGCATCAATGACAGGTAATTCACTTTCTGGCCGCGCAGTCGGGTGATGTCGGTAATGATGCGCTCTTCCGGCGCGCCGGATTTTTCAATAAATACACTGTGCTGTAACAGATTGCGCTGTTCGAGCAGATCGATGATGTCATCCAGCAGCGGTTTGACTTTCATTAACACCAGCGTGTCAAAATCAGCGAGCAGGCCATCAACAAAATTGACGCCATAAGCTGCCGGTACAATAGCCACGGTGCCATCCACATCCGCTAATGGTTGCGCAACGGTGGCGCAAGCGGCGTTGTAGGCGGGTACGCCGGGAATGGTTTCGATGTTTGCGGTTTCATCCAGCCCGCGCAGTGTGCGTGCGAGATGCCCGAAGGTGGAATACGTTGAAGCATCACCTTCCACCAGAAACACCACATCGCGTCCCGCATTCAGTAAATTCAGCACGATAGTTGCGCCTTCCAACCAATAACGCGCGAGTTTTTCCTTGTCATGCGTCATCGGAAAAATTAACGGCAACGCATCCTCCGGCAATGCAAGACCGGCGCGAGTGGCGATGCCCAATGCATAACTGTCGCTACCTTTTTTGCGGATGGGATACGTCCATACTGCATTGCTGTGCAACGCGTCCCACGCTTTGCGGGTGATCAATGCGGGATCACCCGGCCCCAGCGATGCGCCGATCAATTTGCCTTTTTTCACAGTGCTATTATTCATGCCGCCACTCTTTTTTGTGCACTGACAATCCATACCGGGTTTTCAGCTGCAAGGCGTTGCATATCGAGTATCGGTTTACTGCGTGAACATTGCATTTGTGTTACATCCCACTCGGCATCAGTGTTTTTTAACGTTTCAATCGCCACGGCAATGTTTTCAAAGGTGACAAAGTTCATCACCAAGCAGCCGCCAGGTTTCAGGCGTTGCAGAATCAGTGTGATCAACGCCGCCAGTTCACCGCCGGAACCACCGACAAATACCGCATCCGGATCCGGCCAGTTTTCCAGACCGTCCGGCGCTTTGGCATTTAACAAACTGTAATTATGCAAACCAAAAGTAGCGCGGTTAGCCAGAGCATTCTCACAATCACCGGCATTTTTTTCGATGGCATACACATGACCCTGCGGACACAGTTGTGCAGCTTCAACTCCTACTGAACCTGAGCCGGCACCGATATCCCACACAATGCTGTTGCTGCGTAACTGCATACGCGCCAAAGATACGGCGCGCACTTCGCGTTTGGTGATCAGGCCTTTTTCAGGATAGCGCTGCTGAAAATTGTCATCAGGCAAGCCGAATAAAACCGGTTTGGCAGTTGGTGTGACACGCCACAATAAAACGACATTCGGATCAGGAAATTTTCTGGTCGCCATTTCAGTGATGTCGATGTCGCGTGTGATGTCTTCGTCATCCGTTTCGAGATTGGCAGCGACAGCCATCTGGAATTGTTCATGCAGATTGGCGGCGATCAGTAAACGCGCAATACGATCCGGTGTGTTATCGGGGCTGGTCAATATGGCGAGGCGCTCATGTTGTGCAATGGCGCGGCGCAAAGTATACAAACCGTGTTCAGCGCCAGAGCCTTCAACCCATTCGCCAGCGTCTTTGGTGTGCACCGAACAGATTTTTATTTCCTGCCACGGCAGCGACAGACGCGCACAAGCCAACTGCAAGGTAGAAACATTCGGCAGGATATCGAACGAATCTACGCACAAGCGACTCAACAAATAGGCAGCAATACCGTGACACAGTGGATCGCCGGTCGCGAGTACAGCGCAACGCAGACCATCATTTTGTGCAGTGCGTATCCACTCCGGGACTTTGCTGAGATTGCCGGTGAGATCGTGAGTCATGCATTCCGGTTTCAATGCATCGGTAAACAGCGCAAGTGTGCGTGTGCCGCCAATCACCATGTCCGCTTGCGATAATGTCTTGAGCGCTTGTGGTGTGATGCCATCACAACCGTTGTCGAGTACGCCGATAATGGCGCAGCGGTGCATGATCATGATGATGAAGCCTCTGCAATTTTATTGCCGTCGAAATCGCACACCAGCACGGTGAGTCTGAATTTATCCGGGTAACGACCGATGATGGTTTTTACAACTCGCTCGGCCAGCGCGTGATGAAATGCATCTGATAGACCGAGAGCGATCATCTGCTCGCCCGCAAAGCGAGCCGTTTCGTTGGTGCGAATGGCGTCACACACAGCAACGGATGCGCCGAGTGTGGCGGCAATATCTGCCAGCAGACCAGTGTCCACTTCGGCGCGACCCGCGTGCGTAATCGTTTCGCCCTGTGCCATTTTGGTGAGCTTGCCGACCATGCCGCCAATGACTACGCGTTTCAGTTTGCATTTCACGGACGCGTCGAGTGCGTAACGCAAAAAATCGCCCATCTGGATAAAACAGGCCTCAGAAAGCTCTGGCAATTCTTTCATGGTAAATTTTTCAGTGCGACCGCCAGTCGTCAATACAACGGAATCATTACCCTGTTTTGCCGCCACCTGTATACCTTGTACAACGCTCGCACGAAATGCGCTGGTGGAATACGGTTTTACGATGCCGGTGGTGCCGAGTATGGAAATGCCGCCGAGAATACCTAAACGCGCATTGAGTGTTTTTTTCGCCATCTCTTCGCCGCCAGGCACAGAAATGGTGACGGCGAGGCCGTGTTTTTCCAGGATACTTTCACCGACTTCACGCACATTTTCCTCAATGTTTTTTCGCGGCACAGGGTTGATGGCGGGGCCGCCGATTTCCAGACCCAAACCTGCCATGGTGATATGGCCGACACCAGCGCCGCCGAGCAATTGCACAACACCGGCTTGTCCTGTTAACACATGTACATCGGCCGTCATGTGTGCACCGTGTGTGCAGTCAGGATCATCCCCTGCATCTTTTATCACCACCGCATGTGCGTGTGTGGCATTGCATTGTGTATCGCTTATCTCGAATACAACGCGCTGGCCGTTAGGCAATAAACTTTCAACGTGTAGTGGCACTTCGCCATGCACCAAACCCAGCACTGCCGCACGTGCAGCCGCAGCCGAACACGCACCGGTGGTGTAACCGGTACGCAGTCGTTTTTTGGCTGGCGGCTTTTTTTCCATTATGTTTTCTGCGATTGCTCGGCCAATGCCAACAGTGCATGCACTGCTGCGACGACCAGTGTTGATCCACCTTTGCGCCCCTGCGTGATAATCCACGGCACATCAGCAATTTCTTTCAAACAATCTTTTGATTCAGCGGCAGAAACAAATCCTACCGGCATGCCGATAATCAAGGCAGGATGCACGCCTTCTTCACGAATCATGCGGATCACTTCCAGTAACGCTGTCGGTGCGTTGCCGATACCGATGATTGCACCATCCAGTAAGCCCTGCTTTTGTGCCTTGCGCATGGCAAAGACCGCACGGGTGGAATCGGCCGCTTTTGCATCGCGAATCACATCGTCATCACTGATGAACTGGTGCAGTGTTACACCGAAGTGCGCAAGACGCGGTTTTGAAACGCCGACGCAAATCATTTCTACATCAGCGATCAAGGCTTTGCCTTGCAGGATGGCTTTGACGCCGGATTGAATCGCGTCGCGATGAAATTGTGTCAGGCCGTTGAATTCAAAATCCGCGGTGGCGTGAATCATGCGGCGCACGACTGGCCATTGCTCAGTGGCGTAAGCGTGCTGGCCGACTTCCTGATCTACCACGGCAAACGATTCATGCTCGATCTGTTGGCCGAGGCGTGTCATTTGTTCTGTAGCAGTATTGCCCGAATGTGTATGGTTGCTCATGCGACATGCTCGTGTGAGTGATCGTGATGGTGGTCGTGATCATGTTCGTGGTGATGATGGTGGTGTGAATGGCCATGACCTGACTTATGCCCACTATCACGGACATAAGACACCAGCTTGTCACCCGCACCGGCATCAACAATGCGCTGTTCCAGCAAGATGAAAATTTCCGGTTCAAAACCGAAATAGTTGCCACAATCAAAACGGATTTGCGGATACTGTTGTTGCAAGTTTTGCATCTGGCGCTTGATGCGTTCCATCAAAGTGCCGGTAAACAGGTAATAGGGCAACACCACAATCTGCATCATGCCGAGTTGTACCTGCCGTTGTACCACGCGCTCCAGGCGCGGATAGGTGATGCCGGTAAAAGCAATATCGATCAGTTCATAGCGGCCGTTTCTGCTAAAACAGGTTTCCAGCAACCAGCGCGCCATTTTGGCCACTTCGCCATTGGCGTGGCGATCCGACGAGCCGCGCCCGAGCAGGATAATGCCGGTACTGGCTGGATCCGGCATGTCCAGTGCGCTCATGCTGCTGTCCAGACGGCGCTTCAATATGGAGAGAATTTCTTCGCAAGCGCCGAGATGTGGTGTGTAGACAAATTCGCATTGCGGGAATCTGGTGCGTGCCTTGGTGATATGTGCCGGTATTTCTGTTTTTACATGACCAGCGGCATTCAGGATCAAGGGAATCACAATCACGCGCTCTGAATTTTTTGCAGCTAGTGCCAGGCCGTCATCCAGTAATACATCAGCAAATTCAATAAAGCACAATTCAATGCGCAGTGCCGGTTGTCTTGCGCGCCATTGCTGGGTGAATTTTTCAATTTCGATATTGCCGTTTTGGTCACGTGAACCGTGACCCACCAAAAGAATTGTGTCAGTCATTTACAGGTTCTCCATGCTCAGTGCTGCTATTTTCATTTTTTGCAGCTTTGCGAAAACGGTGTGTAAAAGCCGCGTCATATAATTTGGATTTTTTCAGCTCTGGCCAATGGCGTGCGCCCAGCGTGGGGCTGGCGACAATCATGGCTTGCGCGGTGATGCCTTCGGCGATGCAACGTTCACGGATATTGGCCAAGGTATCGCGCACAATTTTCTGTTCATTGGGCCAGCTGGCTTTTTGCACCACCAGAATGGGTGAGTTATCGCTCCAGCCGGCCATCAATAATTCCTTGCGAATGGTTTTCAACAAGGTGATAGAAAGGTACATGCAGATAGTGCAGTGATGTGCAGCGAGTTCTGCCAGTGATTCACCTTCAGGCATCGGTGTGCGGCCTTCCACGCGTGTGAGAATTACGGTTTGTGTGACTTCCGGCAGCGTTAAACTTTCTACTGCGGCGGCCATGGAAGCCATAGCAGATGAAACGCCAGGCACTACTTCCACAGGGATGCCAGCAGCATCCAGTGGTTGCACCATTTCGATCAATGCACCGTACAAACCGGGATCGCCCGTTTGTAAACGAATCACAATCGAGTGTTTTTTTGCGCTACCGATCAGCCAATTGGTGATCTGTTCCAGTGTCATGTCTTTGGAGTCGACAATCTCGCAATCAGCTGCTGCCCATTGTGTTGCCGCTTCAGACACCAATGAACCGGCATACAGGATTGCGCCTGCTTGTGCGATCAGATTGCGGCCTTTTAACGTCAATAATTCCGGATCGCCTGGACCTGCGCCGACAAACCAGACTTTTCCAACAGAAGCATTCATAGTGAAAATAAGCTCGCAACAGCATCAGGATTGGATGGGAAATACATATGAAGATACGAAGCATGCAAGCGTGCTTCACGGTAAACCGGTTCGGGTTTTCCGCGTTTGCCAGCCGTCATGGTCAGAGGCGTTAATGCACATTCGGTAGTGGAATGGTGGTAGGTGTGACCCCGCACAATACCTTCTGGTAATGCAACGCTGTGCAATCCAAGATTCGCCAGTTTTTTCTGCATCACGGCATTGCCGGTTAACAAGCCAACCATTGCGGCTTGTGAACCGTTTTTATCCGTCAGGGAGTCGAGCAGATACAACAGGCCGCCGCATTCTGCGACCAACGGTTTATTAGCAGCGTGATGATCGGCCAGTGCTTGTTTCATGCCGCTGTTTTCTGCCAGCGCATCAAGATGCAATTCCGGATAGCCGCCGGGCAAATACACGGCATCGCATATCGGCAACGTTTTATCTATGAGAGGTGAAAAAAATACCAGCTCCGCGCCCAGCTCGCGCAGACAATCGACATTGGCGCGATACAAAAATGCAAAGGCACTGTCACGTGCGATCGCAATGCGTTTTCCGTTTAATATTTTTTTAACAGGAATTTCACTAGCGGCTTGATGAAAAGCAACCGGTGCTGGCAATAAATCCGGTGCCGCTGCAGCCAACATCTCTGCCATGCGATCAAGACGCACATCGAGATCCGCAATTTCTTCTGCTTGCACTAAACCGAGATGGCGCGATGGCAATGTTGTGTCGTCATCCTGCCGGAATAATGCGCCGTACCACTGCATACCCTTTGGCAAACTGTCGCGTAATAATCCAGCGTGGCTTGCACTGGCAACACGATTGGCCAATACGCCGGAAAATGGTAAATCGTGGCGATATGTCGCCAGGCCGTGTGCGATGGCGCCAAATGTTTGTGCCATTGCGGTAGCGTTGATAACAGCGAGTACCGGAATATTGAATAGTATGGCGAGATCGGCGCTGGACGGTTTGCCATCAAATAATCCCATCACACCTTCAATCAGAATCAGATCTGCTTCACTCGCCGCTTGATACAACAATTCACGGCAGTGTTGTTCGCCGCCCATCCACAAGTCCAGTTGATATACCGGATAGCCGGATGCCTGTTCGTGGATCATCGGGTCGAGAAAATCCGGTCCGGTTTTGAATACGCGCACACGGCGGCCGGCGCGTGTATGCAAACGTGCCAGTGCGGCGGTGACGGTGGTCTTTCCCTGACCTGATGCAGGCGCTGTAATAAACAACGCCGGACAATGGCGAATTGGGCTCATCGGTTAAGCCGGATTCGCCGCATCTTGCAAGTTGGTTTGTTCATTACTGAATTTGCGAAAAAATATCGCTGTCAGCAATCCCAATGCCAGCCAGAATGTTGCGTTTACTAAAGCCGAGGCAAAAATGAAACGGTGTTGCAATTCTTCTGGAGCCAGGGCTTCTGCAATGGCCGGTTGAGGTGCGCCGATAAAATGCGGCAGTCCGATCAGTAATAAGCCTACGATTTTCAAACCCCAGGCGCGTGAAAATACACACAGCGCCAGGCCGCTGGCGGTTGCCAGTGCTGTGCCTGTCCACCATTCCTGCCTTGCGGATAATTCAGCCGCCGCCGTACCGGGTAATTCCGGGTGTAAGCCCATTGCCGGTGCAACAAAAACTACTGCATAGCCTGCCATACCCCACGCTAATCCGATCAATGCATTTTGGGGCGCACGAAAGCGGTAGAGCGATACCAGCATCAAGGCGTAACCTACACCCATCAGCAAATTGGCGCTGGCAGTAGACAATGTGCGTTGCCATCCGTCTTCCGGCTGCCAGGCATTTTCATCGTGTTCGTGCTCATGTGCAGCGGTTGCATCATGGTGATGAGTAGCTGGCACAACGGCGGCCTCGGCAGCTTGCTCGTAAGTTTCTGCTTCAAGAATCAGCGGTGTGACGGCAAAAGCCTGCACAAGAGTCAAAATCAGGGCGGCAAGCAACCCCGCCAGCAAAGCCGGCGCAATGAGCGTTTTCATGATGAGCTCCGGGTTTAGTGGCAGGGAAACGCGGCGGTATGCCGTGTATCGTGGGCTGCGTTGTGGACTGCCATCACAGGGGCAAATCCGACGACAAAGACCAGCGCTAATCCGGAAAAAAAAGTGGCTACAGCGGGCAGAACGCCAGCCCGGGTTGTGGTGGTAGTAACAGTAGAAATAACAGCAGTCATGACAAATTCCCCGTGTGATGCTGAATGGGGCGGAGGATGAACAGTCACGAATACAGATACGAGATATGCATCGGTCTGTCCGCCCGCCGCGGATCAATTACCAGTGTTTGTGGGTACAAACGTTTGCAGTCAGGCCGGTCTCCGGACTCGTGAGTGAATGCCTCTATGCACTCCGATGGGCGCCTTCCCATGCCTGTTGGCACAGTGGCAATTGCCGATCTCTACTCACTTACCGTTGCGGGGGCAGTGCCGGGATTGCCAACCCTGTTGGGTGGACGCACCGGCTTCTCGTTTCACCGTTGGAACGACAGTTCCTCTGGCACCTGAAGCGGATGGGACTTTAGCTGGATTGGAAGGCATAGGCAAGGGTGTTACAAGATACAAGCTGGCGCGTTACGATGATGGCATGCGAGCACTTTACGACTTTACGGTAGATACCTTGTTTGTCGGGTTTCTCAACGATGATCCAGTGGTGAAACCCCGGATTGCGACACTAGTACCCGAGCAACAGCTGGATGGCGACTGGCGATTCACGCTGCCGCAATTATTTTCCTGGTCGCTGACTTTGTACGAAAAGGCTGGATATAAACCTGAGCCGGATTGGCGCGACAGGTATATAGAATTCCGGAAATTGTTGTACAGCAATCCCACCAATACTGTGTTGAAACAGCGCGGTGGCGAAGTGGGAGTTTTTGCAGCACATGACGACCATGCGCAAACGATTTATGTATTGAGGCGTTGTGCGGCGGATTGACCTGATTACATTTCTACGCCTTTCTGTGCCCGCACACCGGCTTTGAATGCATGTTTGATTTCGTTCATCTCACTGACGGTATCGGCGATAGCGATCAGCTCTGGCAGAGCACCGCGACCAGTAGCAACAACATGCTGCATTGATGGACGTTGTTGTAAGTCTTGCAATACAGTGTCGAGATCAAGATATTTAAGACGCAACACAATGTTCAATTCATCCAGCACGATGAGTTTGAAGCTGCCATCTTGCAGCATTTTTTTTGCCTGCTGCCACGCCTCGTTGGCTTTTTCGATATCGCGTTCCTTGTTTTGGGTTTCCCAGGTGAAACCTTCACCCATAACGTGATATTCCACTTCATCAGGAAAACGGCGATAAAAAATTTCTTCGCCAGTGCTCTGTGCGCCTTTCACAAATTGCACCACGCCAACGCGCATGCCGTTACCGAGTGCGCGTGCCACCATGCCAAAGGCGGAGCTGGATTTGCCCTTGCCGTTGCCGGTATGCACCAGTAAAACGCCGCGATCCTGATCTGCTGCTGCAATTTTGGCATCCATGACTTCTTTGCGGTGCTGCATTTTTTTCTTGTGGCGTTCGGATTCTTGCATCGGTATTAATCATCCAGTTCTTTCATTCTTTCCTGGCGGCGCATTTCTTCTTTGATGGTTTCATCAATTTCACGCAACACACTACGCACATCGGCCTGCCGAGTGGACTCTGCAAAAAATCCAGTGAGAGGAGTATCCGGTTTCAGATCGCCATTGGCGTAGATCTTCCACATTTCCTGGCCGTATTTTGTGTGCAGGAGTTCAGGAGCGAAACGTCCGAAATATTCAGCAAGATTGTCGACATCGCGTTCCAGCAGTCGCGCCGCGTGGTTGTTATTTACAGCATCAACAGCTTGCGGCAAATCAATAATGACCGGGCCATCGGCTGCGAGCAGGATATTGAATTCAGACAAGTCACCGTGCACCATGCCTGCGCACAACATCAGCACCACTTCACGGATTAATTGTGCGTGCCAGGTGCGTGCCTCGTCCGGCGTCATCATGACATCATTGAGGCGCGGGGCAGGATTGCCGTCGGTGTCTTCCACCACGTCCATGATCAACACGCCTTCAAAAAAACCGTGTGTTTTAGGGACGCGTACGCCAACGGAGGCGAGGCGATACAGGGCGTCAGCTTCTGCTGTTTGCCAGGCGGATTCCTGTTCGCGCTTGCCGTAACTGGAGCCTTTTTCCATGGCGCGGGCGCGGCGGCTATTTTTGACTTTGCGGCCTTCCTGATACTCCACGGCCTGACGAAAACTGCGTTGGTTGGCTTCCTTATAGACCTTGGCGCAGCGTACATGTTGGCCACAGCGTACCAGATACACGGCGGCTTCCTTGCCGCTCTTCAACTGGCGAAGCACGTCGTCAATAATGCCGTCCTCAATCAACGGCTTGATACGTTCTGGAATTTTCATGGCGGCAGTTTACCTTATACTGCCGACTTTACCTCTGTTGAAGATGTCACTATGCGCCCATTAATTGTTGTATCACTCTTGAGCTTGTTGCTCAGCGCCTGCGGCCAGACCGGCCCTCTATATCTACCGAAAGATGAACCGGTGAAAGCGCCTGCACCGGCGCCCGCTGCAGAAGAGCCGGTAAAAGATGAGGTAGCTCCCCAGAAAGCAGGGGGTCTTTGAGGATGAGTATGCAGTTACAGGTTTTTACCCATCATCAGGGCGAAATGTGCGCTGAAGCGGTAAAACTTTCTGATATTGCTGTGCGTTATGGCACGCCGACGTATGTTTATAGTCGTGCGGCGATTACAGCCCGTTATCACGCCTACACTGAGGCGTTGGAAGGTTGTGTGCATCGCGTATGTTTTGCCGTGAAAGCGAATTCCAATCTGGCAGTGTTGAATGTGCTGGCGCGACTCGGCGCAGGATTTGACATTGTTTCTGTGGGTGAACTCGAGCGCGTGTTGGCTGCCGGCGGCAATCCCGATGGTATTGTATTTTCTGGCGTCGGTAAGCGCGAAGATGAAATTGCCCGCGCGCTGGAAATAGGCATTTATTGTTTCAATGTAGAGTCTCGCGCAGAGCTACAGCGTATCCAGGCTGTTGCTGCCAGTTTGAATATTGTTGCAGCAGTATCCTTGCGCGTGAATCCGGATGTGGATGCTAATACACACCCGTATATTTCCACTGGCTTGCGCGAGAATAAATTCGGCATCGATATGATCGAGGCGCTGGATGTTTATCGTGAAGCATCAAAATTGTCGCACATTAAAATAAAAGGCATCGATTGCCATATTGGTTCACAGTTAACAGAGCTCACTCCGTTTCTGGATGCGCTGGAAAAAGTACTCGCGTTGATTGACCAGTTGGCTGCAGAAAATATTGTTGTTGAGCATCTGGATCTTGGTGGTGGTCTCGGTGTGAGCTATCGCGCCGGTGATCAACCGCCAACGCCGGGTGATTATATGAAAGCGGTGCGTGCACAACTGGGTGACAGGAAATTGACATTGTTGGTGGAGCCCGGGCGATCGATTGTTGCCAATGCCGGTGTTTTGTTAACGCGGGTAGATTTGTTGAAATCCACGCCATCGCATCATTTTGCGGTGGTGGATGCGGCGATGAATGATCTGATTCGTCCAGCGCTTTATCAGGCATGGCAAAATATTGAACCAGTGCAACAACGTGATGGAAAATCTCACATTTTTGATATTGTTGGCCCGATCTGTGAAACCGGCGATTTTCTCGGTAAGGCGCGTGAGCTGACTCTGGATGCCGGGGATTTGCTGGCAATACAAGGTAGTGGTGCTTACGGTTTTGTGATGAGCTCCAACTACAACAGCCGTCCGCGCGCTGCGGAAGTCATGGTGGACGGCGATCAGGTTTTCACCGTGCGTGCGCGTGAAACACTGGCTGATTTATGGCGCGGTGAATCCGTGTTACCTGCCTGAATATGGAAATGAAATTCTGTTCTGTTTGTGGCGGCGTGGTACAAATTCTGGTGCCGGCAGGTGATAACCGCGAGCGACACGTTTGTGTGAGTTGTGAAGTCATTCATTACCACAATCCTCGCATTATTACCGGATGCTTGCCGGTGTATCAGGGGCAGGTGTTGATGTGTCGGCGTGCCATTGAGCCGCGTCTGGGTTTCTGGACTTTACCTGCCGGTTTTCTCGAACTGGGTGAGACTGTCGCAGAGGGTGCAGCGCGGGAAACGGTGGAAGAAGCTGGCGCGCAAGTGACCATGGGTGATTTGTACTGCATGTTTAACCTGCCGCATATCGGCCAGATTTATATGATGCATCTGGCAGAGCTATCTGAGCCGGTATTTGCTGCCAGCACGGATGAGTCACTGGAAGTGCGTTTTTTTTCTGAAGAAGAAATTCCGTGGTCTGAACTGGCATTCCGCACGATGTGGCGCACCCTGCATCATTATTTTGAAGACAGGAAAACCGGAAAGTTTTCATTGCATGTGGAAGATATCGGGCCGCTGTAACTATTGTAAATAAATAATCACGGATGCCCTTCGCAAATACGCTTAACTAGCGTGACATTGATGCCGTCTTCCGAACAGTTGATGCGACTTTCAATGCCGTACACCGCCCGTAAATTATCCCGGGTCAGAACCTCTGTCGGTGTACCGCTGGCAAAAATGGTTCCGTGCTGGAAAAGATACAGACGATCACAAAAGCGTGCAGCGAGCTCCAGATCATGCAAAACCACCACGCCGGCATTTTTATTTTTTGCATGTGAACGCAGCAGTTCCATTACGTGTAACTGGTGATAGGGATCCAGCGTGGCGACAGGTTCGTCCGCAAAAATCAGTTGCGGTTGTGTGGCAAAAATACGTGCAAGCATCACCAGTGTTTGTTCGCCACCAGACAATGTAGTGGCAATGCGATTGCGGTATGCAGTGATTTCCGTCATCTGCATCGCCTGCTCAACGGCATCGCGATCAGCGGGGGTGTTGCGCTGCCAGAGATGTTGAAAAGGTAAACGCCCCAATTCCACAACCCGTTCTACACTGACTGGCCATTGCGCACGCGCACCCTGTGCGAGATAGCCCAACATTTTCGCGCGATTTTCCATGGAGATATCGGAGAGATTTTTTTCTTGCCATTGCACGGTGCCGTGGGTGGGTGGCTCGATACCGCACAACAATCTTAGTAATGTACTTTTTCCTACACCGTTAGGGCCTATCAAACCCACCAGTTCACCTTCATGCACCGCAACATCAATATTGCGCACGATGTCTACGTTTTCGATAGAAAACGAGAGCGCATTGCCTTGCAATAAATTTGTGTTCATGACCAATAGTTCTTTGTGCGCAGGATGAGATAAAGGAAAAACGGCCCGCCGACCAGCGCGGTGACAACGCCGAGTTTCATTTCGCCGCCATGTGATAACAATTGCACGGTGATATCGGCGAGCAACAATAAGATCGCGCCGCCCCAGAAACTCACACCGAGTAAACGACGCGGTGAATAGCCAACCAATGGTCGCAAGATATGCGGCACTACCAGACCAACAAAACCGATGTTGCCGCTGACTGATACGGCAGCGCCGATCCCGGCGGCTACACCGGCCACCAACACCCAGCGCAAGCGTTGCACATTGAAACCGAGCGAGTGCGCGGTTTCTTCGCCCAGCGTTAATGCATCAAGAAAGCGGCCACAGCCGAGCATCAGCAACCAGCCGAATATCATGAAAGGGAGGGCGATAGCGACATCGTGCAGGCTGCGATTGGTAACGGAGCCGAGCAACCAATAAACAATTTCCTGCATGGCATAAGGGCTGGGCGCAAAGTTGAGCGCGAGCGCAATCAGCGCGCTGCCGATGGCATTGATGGCGATGCCGGCGAGAATCAGCGTCAATACATTGCTGTTGTGTGGTACCAGCAGTGACAGGCACAACACCGATACCGCCGCGCCCAATAATCCACCCAGCGGCAATACAAACCAGCCTGCTGATGCGAAACCAAAATAGAACACGATGACCGCGCCTAGTGCTGCGCCATTGGACACCCCGATGATGCCTGGTTCTGCCAACGGATTGCGCAGCAAACCTTGCAGGGCTGCACCGGCAAGGCCCAATGTACCGCCGATGAACAGTGCCAGCAGTGCGCGCGGCAGGCGCACATCGGTGACGATCAGTGACTCAACACTGACAACACCGTGCAGGCTGTCGGTGACACCTTTGGCTACAGCAATATCCGCCGTGCCTGTCCACAGCGATACCAGAAAGCAGGCTAGTGTGATGAGTGCCAGTAATAGAGTGAGCATGGTGGGTGAGAGACGATTCATCGTTAACGGTTTTTCATAAGTGATTAATGGTCATCTATGATCCGCCAGCCAGGCAATTTCTTCTGCCACTTGTGGACCGGCACAATCACGCAAGCGGGATGGAACGTACATACGATTTTCTTGTGGAATCATATGTTTTACCACCGGATGGTTGACGTAACTGTAAGCCAATGAATTCTGGTTGTAAGCGTAATTGTCGATGAGAATTCGCTCCGGTTGCGTCGTCACTAATGTTTCCAGTGAAATTTGCTGGAAGTGACTGATACCCATGTCGGCGGCCAGATTGTGATAGCCCGCCAGTTGCAATGCGTCGTGTTCGATCGTATCACTGCCAATGGTATAGCCATTGGGTGAATAGATGATCGCACGCCGTGATGGTTTACTGATATTTCGTGCCTGGGCTTCAGCAATCTGGCGGTCCATATTTGCAATCAGTGCCCGCGCTTTTTCTTCTTCACCGAACCATTTGCCGGCTAACAACAACATTTCACGCACACCGGCAACAGTGGTGGGCAACGGTAACATTTCCACGCGATAGCCCAGTGTTTTTAACATGCGCACCGCATCCGGTGAGGCAAATGAAGTGCTGACAATCAGATCGGGTTGATAGGGAATAATTTCTTCTGCCGTGGCGTCATTTAATGGAATATTGCCAACTGCAGCAGCCATGTATGACACAGCGGGATTGGTCGCCTGCCGGTTGACGGTGGCAATACGCGAGCGATCTACCAGCATCAGTAATACCTGGTCGGTGCACAGGCCGAGAGAAGCAATTCTTTGTGGTTTTTCAAGGCGCTGTGGTTTTGCAGTGTCTGCTTTCACTGCAATATGGAATGTCATTAACAGAAAAATAACCAGATATTTCATTTTTGGTAAATGCCGACGAGCGAAAACCCCTGTCCTTGCAAAAACTGTGCTTGCAGGCGGCTCATCACGCCGCGCTCGCAATACAACAGATATTGCAGGTTTTTATCCAGTTCTGTATAGCGTTTGTGCAACTGGTAAAACGGTAAAGTTTGCACTGTAGCTCCGGTGATAGAGAGCGGTCTGCGTTGCTCTTCATCCGGATGACGGATATCCAGAATTACACTACCTGCAGGTGCTTCATGCAGTGCTTCTATATTGTCGTCCCGTTGTTCGCTGCGGGTAATCTGGTCAATGTTGGTGAGAACACTATCAGCAATAGCCTGTTGCAACACGGCGAAATCAAAACGGGTTTCTTCTCGTTCGATGCGCTCCGGTTTTGCGCGGGTAGTCGGTTTTTGGGAGATCACACCGCAGTATTCCGGAATGTTTTTTGCGAATACTTCGGTGCCGATTTTTCTGGCGTAATCAATAATGTCTGGCTTGTCCATGGTGATCAGTGGGCGCAATACCAGTGTGTCCGTCACTTGGGTGATCACGGACAGGTTCTGCAAAGTCTGGCTGGATACCTGCGCCACAGCTTCGCCAGTGACCAGTGCCTGAATTTCCAGTTTCTGTGCAAGCTCACTGGCGGCACGTAACATCATGCGTTTCAGAATCACGCCCATCTGCGAGTGATGCACTTTTTCCTGAATTTCACGCACGACATCGATAAAAGGCACGCTGATAAATTTTACCCTGTGTGATGCGCCGTATTTCATCCATAAATAAACAGCAATTTCTTTCACAGCGATTTCGTGTGCGTCACCGCCTAGATTGAAAAAGCAGAAATGTGTGAGTAATCCACGTTTCATGGTGAGATACGTAGAAACGGTGGAATCAAAGCCGCCAGAAATTAATGACAACACGGCATCCTGTGTCGCCATTGGAAAACCGCCGAGGCCGGGGTAATCCTGTTCGATGACGTAGAAACGGTCGTGACGAATTTCGACCGGTACATTGATATCCGGATGTTTTAACTTTACACCAGCAGACGGGCAGTGCTGATTTAAACCGCCACCAATGTAGCGTTCGATGTCTGCTGATTGAAATGTGTGGTTGCCGAGTCGGCGGCAGGAAACGCGAAAGGTTTTTCCAGCCAGCAATTCGCCGTATACCGCGCGGGTGTAACCAAAAATGCCATCCCAATCTACTTCGGGAACGTCGCTTTGTGGATCCGTATAGAGTGGAAACTCATGCACACACTGGAAGTGGCTGATGCCGGGTGTGCGTTTTAGCAAATCAACAATCTGTGCCTGTGTTGCTTCGTCTGCCTGGCTGGTGATGCCGATGTAGTCCCAGTTACGATCTATCACGACATCAGGATCGAGTGGTTTTATCAGGGTGCGCAAATTGTCGCGCAGCATACGAACCATGCGTTGGCGCACCGGTCGGCTCTTGATGGTGATTTCGGCAAACAGCTTGATGGTGTATTGCATGGGAAGAGGTCTGGACTAGTGGAGTCGCATTATAGACAGGCTATCTATCGGATGGCAGAAAGACGACATTATCAATAAACGCACCAATCTGGAGCGCTTTAGATGTTAAAATTCCAGAATGGTGCATATTTGTGCCAGATGATGGTGCAATCCCTGATAAACGCTTGAAAGACTCTGCTTTTTTTAAATGCACAAATGGCATATATTTTGCCCCCTCTTGCTTGTCCCATCCCTACACAACTTTTATCAACAGCAAGTGACACACCGTTCCTTTGGAGGAAACCATGTCAGAGAAAACTCTGAAACTGATCAAAGACCATGACGTGAAGTGGCTAGACTTCCGTTTCACCGATACCAAGGGTAAAGAGCAACACGTGACTTACCCTGCCAAAGGCGAAGGCGCTAGCCTGTTCACTAACGGCAAGATGTTCGACGGCTCCTCCATTGCCGGCTGGAAAGGTATCAACGAATCCGACATGATCCTGATGCCTGATGACAGCACTGCTGTGCTGGATCCTTTCTTCGAAGAGCCAACCGTTATCTTGCGTTGTTCGATTGTTGAGCCTTCCACTATGCAAGGCTATAACCGTGATCCACGTTCAGTGGCCCAGCGCGCTGAAGATTATCTGAAGTCCCTGCATGGTGCAGATGCTTACGCCACCATGGGCCCTGAGCCAGAATTTTTCGTCTTTGATGACGTGAAGTGGAAAATCGATATGTCTGGTTGCAGTGTCAAGATTGCTTCTGAAGAGGCGGCCTGGGCTTCTGACCATACATTTGAAGGCGGTAACACCGGCCACCGTCCAGTGGTGAAAGGTGGTTATTTCCCCGTGCCACCGGTTGATTCGCTGCACGAAATCCGTGGTGCTATGTGTAACGCCATGGAGCAGATGGGTCTGGTGCTGGAAGTGCATCACCACGAAGTGGCCACTGCCGGTCAGTGCGAAATCGGCGTTGGTGGCAACACGCTGGTGAAGAAAGCCGACGAAGTGCAGATCCTGAAATACTGTGTACACAACGTGGCGCACGCTTACGGTAAAACTGCCACTTTCATGCCTAAGCCTATCGTGGGTGATAACGGTTCAGGTATGCACGTGCACCAGTCCATCACTGCCAAAGGCAAGAACATCTTCGCCGGTGACGCTTACGCTGGCCTGTCTGAAACTGCCCTGTTCTACGTTGGCGGTATCATCAAACACGCGAAAGCCCTGAACGCTTTCTGTAACCCGGGCACTAACTCGTACAAGCGTCTGGTTCCTGGTTTTGAAGCGCCGGTTATGTTGGCTTACTCTGCCCGCAACCGTTCCGCTTCTATCCGTATCCCCTGGGTTAACAGCGAAAAAGCGCGCCGCATCGAAACGCGTTTCCCTGATCCAACCGCCAACCCTTACCTGTGCTTCGCGGCATTGTTGATGGCGGGTCTCGATGGTATCCAGAACAAGATCCATCCTGGTGATGCTGCCGATAAAGATCTTTATGATCTGGAGCCGGAAGAAGCTGCGTTGATCCCGACTGTCTGTTCCAGTCTGGAAATGGCTCTGGAAGAGCTGGATAAGGATCGTGAGTTCCTGACCAAAGGCGGCGTGTTTGACAACGATATGATCGATGCTTACATCGCGTTGAAAATGGAAGAAGTCACCAGATTGCGTATGACCACGCACCCTGTTGAATTCGAGATGTACTACAGCTGTTAAGAAATGAACTACAGTTGTCGATCACTCCGGTGATCTGGAAAAAGTCCGGCAGTTGTCGGGCTTTTTTTTGTCCGGCGTTTAGCGTTACAGTGGTGGCAACTGTTAAGGAGATCGATCGCCATGTTGAACATGATTCGTAGCGTAT
>DATIDQ010000037.1:0-11019 GCA_035456205.1 Pseudomonadales bacterium | reverse complement strand
CAGATTCAACGGCATCATGGATGCAAAAAAGCCACTGCGCATTCTGGAAACATTGGGTGTGCCTGTTGTAGTAGGTATTAACGGTGCAGCATTGGGTGGCGGTTATGAAATCGCACTCGCCTGTCATCATCGTATTGCGATTGATCGCGCTGATGTGAAAATGGGCTTGCCAGAAGCGCAATTGGGTTTGATGCCCGGTGCAGGCGGCGTGGTGCGTATGGTGCGTAAATTCGGTTGCCAGAACGCGATCACGTTTATCAGCCAGGGTATGCAATATGCCGGTGCAAAAGCCCTGGAAAAAGGCTTCTGCGATGAATTGGCTGCCGATGAAGCGGAGATGCACAAAAAAGCCAAAGCGTGGCTTCTTGCCAATGCCGGCGCGAAGCAACCATGGGATCAACCCGGTTTCAAGATTCCCGGTGGTTCACCGGCGGATAAAGATCCGGATCAAGGTTTGGTGGGCTTGTTCTATTTTGGCCCCGTGAATGTCATGAATTCCACCAAGGGCAACTTCCCTGCGCCGAAAGCCATTTTTGCCTGTGTGCATGATGTGGCGCGTGTGGATTTTGATACGGCAGAAAAAATCGAAGCTCGTTACTTTTTGTCGTTGATGACATCGCAAGTGGCGAAGAACATGATCCGCACGTTCTTCTTCCAGTTGCAGGCATTGGAAAAGGGTGCCAGTCGTCCGAAAGGTGTCAAACCAACCAGCGTGAAAAAACTTGGCATTCTCGGCGCAGGCCAGATGGGTGCAGGTTTGGCTTATCTCGCGGCACAAAAAGGTATTGAGGTGGTGTTGAAAGACATCAATATGGAAAACGCCGGGAAAGGCAAAGCCTACAGCGAAAAAGTGGGTGGCAAAGACAAGAAAATGACGCCGGAAAAAATGGCGAAAATCCTGTCATTGATCACGCCTACCGACAAAGCTGATGACTTGAAAGATTGTGACTTTGTTATCGAAGCGGTTTTTGAAAACCGTGCGGTAAAAGCAGCAGTGACGAAAGAAGCGGAAGCCGTGTTGGCGAAAGATGCCATCTTTGCTTCCAACACATCGTCGTTGCCAATTACTGAACTGGCAGAAGCTTCCAAACGTCCAGCCAATTTTATTGGCATGCACTTTTTCTCACCGGCAGAAAAAATGCCGTTGGTGGAAATCATCTGCGGCAAGAAAACTTCGAAAGAGGCACTCGCCAAAGCGTTCGATCTCGGTATTTTGCTGGGTAAAAAACCTATTGTGGTCAATGATGCTCCCGGTTTTTTCACTACTCGTGTTATCGGTGCCACGATTACCGAAGGCGCGCAGATGGTGATTGAAGGCATCAATCCGGTGTTGATAGAGAGTGCTGCTGCATTCAACGGTTCACCGGTTGGTCCACTCAGTGCACTGGATGAAATCAGTCTGGAAACCGCTTACAAAAATGGCAAGCAGGCGCAGGAAGATGAAAAGGCGCTTGGGCGTAAGCCGGTCAACAACGCCACGTTTGATCTCGTTGAAATGATGGTCACAAAGCTGGAGCGTAAAGGCAAAGTTTATGGTGGTGGCTTCTACGACTATCCGGAGGGTGGCAAAAAAACTATCTGGCCTGGCCTGAAAGCGCATTACGCGAAAAAGGGCTACAAAGATGTACCGTTTGAAGATATCAAGGATCGGTTGGTGTTTTCACAAGTCATCGAAGCTGTAAAAGCCATGGAAGAGGGTGTGATTGAATCGGTAGCCGATGGCAACATCGGTTCGATCATGGGCATCGGCTTCCCGCCGCACGTGGGTGGTGTGTACCAGTGCATCAACCATTGGGGTGTGAAAAGCTTTGTCGCGCGCGCTAACGAACTCGCCAAGAAATACGGCAAGCGTTTTGATCCGCCCAAGCTGTTGAAAGACAAAGCAAAGAAAAACGAGCAGTTTGTCTGAGCTGGATGCTGGTAAAAAAGGGCAGCCTGGGCTGCCCTTTTTTGTGGGTGCTCTGTAAAAAATGGCAAATGGCAGTACAATCTTTCACGATCCTATTGCCAGTGACCGGCCTCGCATCATGACGAATGAATCCACTATCAATTTTTCCACTCTGCCGAAGGTAAAATTACCATCGATTGAATTGGCTTATATCGAGCGTGGACAAGGGCCGCTGGTGCTGTGCATGCACGGTTTTCCTGACAATGCCTGTACCTGGTTGCCGACGTTAGAGTTGCTGGCAGAACGAGGTTATCGCGCTGTAGCACCATTTACGCGTGGTTATTATCCGAGCGCCCTGGCTGCTGATGGTGATTATTCCCTGATGGCATTGGCGCAAGACATACTGGATCTGATCAGTGCATTCGGGGCAGAAAATGCCATTGTGATTGGTCATGATTGGGGCGGGCTGGCTGCGATTACCGCTGCGAATATGGCGCCAGAAAAAATCAGCAAACTGATTGTCGGTGGTGTGCCACATCTGCACAAAGTGCCATTCACAGTGGCGCAATTATTCCGCTCCTGGTATGTGTTGTTATTTCAGTTACCGGGTTTGCCAGAGAAACTGGTAGCGCGCAAACAGTTAACACTGATCGACAAATTTTACGCAGCATGGTCGCCACAGTGGGCAATAAGTGCGGAACATCTGGATAGTGTAAAGGGTTCTTTGTCGGCCCCCGGTGCCCTGGCGGCTGCGTTGGATTATTACCGCGCCATGGTCAGGCGTATGACGGCGGCGCGCTGGAAAATCATTTCTGCCCAAACCACTGTGCCTACACTGGTATTTATGGGTTTAGCGGATGGTAGTACCGGACATGAACTATTTCGTTACACCAAAGACTGCTACACCAATTTGCATGGTCTGGTACAAATGACCGGTGTGGGACATTTTCCACACCTTGAGAACCATGATCTATTTGCCCGCAAGGTGCTGCATTTTTTGAATAGCTAAAGACAAACAATTATTTTTGTTCGTCTTTTTCTTTCTGTTTTTTCTTCCAGTTATGGATTGCTTTACCCGCCGCACCGCGCATACCGGTGACGCGAGGATAACCAATGTATTGCGTGAGATGCAGGATCATTTCGTTGACCTGTTCTTCGGTCAGATGCCCGGACGCCAGACCGGTTTCAACCTGGATACCGAACACGTCGCCTTCACCCAGCGCGGCAATCGCGCCCATTGTTACCAGTCGGCGATCACGCAGTGACAATCCTTCCCGCGACCAGATGTTGCCAAAAAGATCTTCCAGCATGAATTCAAAAAAATCATCACCTGTGCGTTCTTCGGGTGCCGTCATCATGCCACCGTATACGGCATTGAAAGCTTTACGGCCTTTGGCGCGACGTTCATCTCTTGAGTTCATGGTAAATCTCCCGACGGGTTGTGATCAGTAAGTTGCGATGACCTGTATCTTACGGGTGTCCGCAAAAAAGTAAAGCATGCTTGACTAGTTTGCTGGCCAGTCGGTAGTATCTCCGGCATGTCCTCGTGAGGAATGACGAATGAGCAACACAGTATTACCGCCACTGAATCCTGAAACCCGCATGCTGATCGATGGCAAGCTGGTGCCTGCTGCGTCTGGTAAGACGTACAACAATATCAATCCTGCCGATAACAGTGTGGCCGGTGTATGTGCTGATGCCGGCCCGGAAGATATGGAGCGTGCGATTGCTGCTGCCCGCCGCGCTTTTGACGAAACTGACTGGTCAACGAATCATGCTTTCCGCGCCAAATGCCTGAAGCAGCTGAGCGCTGCGATGAAAGCCCATGTCGACGAGTTGCGTTATCTGATGGTCGCCGAGATCGGTGCGCCGTTGGGTCTCACCTACGGTCCACAAACGGATATCCCCATCAGTTTTATCGACTGGCCCATCGAATACCTGGAGAGTCTCGAATGGGAACGCGAATTGCCTACCGTGAATGTGGTGGGTATACCTAGCAAGCGTATGGTATGGAAAGAGGCGGCCGGTGTTGTCGCTGCCATCACACCGTGGAACTTTCCACTGCAAATCAATCTCGCAAAAATTATTCCGGCATTGGCTGCCGGTTGTACGGTGATCCTGAAGCCTGCACCAGATACTCCGTGGACAGCGACATTTATCGGCAAGATGGTGGCAGAGCATACGGATATCCCGCCGGGTGTATTCAATGTTGTCACATCGGAAAATCCTGCTGAGTTGGGTGATATGCTCACCGGTGATCCACGCGTTGACGTCATTTCTTTTACCGGCTCAACCGGTATCGGCAAACACATTATGAAACGTGGTGCTGATACAGTTAAAAAAGTTTTTCTGGAACTGGGCGGTAAATCTGCGCACATCATTCTTGATGATGCCGATATCGGTTTTGCATCTTTTATGTGTATCAGTGTCTGTTTCAATGCAGGTCAGGGCTGTGCTTTGGCTACGCGTATGTTGGTGCCGCGTGCGCATTACGAGCAAGCAGTAGAAACAGCGAAGTCTGTATTTGAAGGCATCAAACTGGGCGATCCGATGTCACGCGAGCAGTTCATGGGGCCATTGGTTAACAAGCGCCAGCAGCAGCGCGTGCTGGAATATATCGAAAAAGGCAAGGCGGAAGGTGCGCGACTGGTTTGTGGCGGTACAGTGCCTGCAGGTCTGGAAAAAGGCTGTTATGTGCTGCCCACAATTTTTGCCGATGTCAGCAATGACATGACGATTGCGCAGGAAGAAATTTTCGGACCAGTGCTCTGCATCATTCCCTATGATGATGAGGAAGATGCTATCCGTATTGCCAATGATTCTATCTATGGTTTGTCTGGCGCTATATTTTCAAAAGATCAGGAGCGTGCATTGCGTGTTGCCCGCAGGATTCGCACTGGCACAATGAATATCAACGGCGCGGCTTTCTTTTCTGCTGACGCACCTTTTGGCGGCTACAAGCAGAGTGGTGTAGGCCGTGAAATGGGGCCGGAAGGCTTTGAAGAATATTTGCAAATCAAGACGGTGGCGATACCAGGATGAATCCGGAACTGATCAAAGACAAGGTTATTGCAATAACAGGTGGTGGTGCTGGCCTCGGTCTGGCGACGGCGCAAGCTCTGGTGAAACAAGGCGCGAAAGTGGCGTTGTTGGGTCGTAGGCAGGATGTGCTGGATAAGGCTGTTGCTGAACTAGGCGAACAGAATGCCTGTGGTTTTGTTTGCGACGTCACAAAAAAAGCAGACGTGACCAAAGCGTTTTCTGCACTGCATACGCATTTCGGCAAGCTGGATGGTCTGGTCAACAATGCAGGTATTGCGCGGCCGGATCCCATAGAACACATGAGCGAAGACGATATTGTTGCGCAGATCAATACTAACTTGTTGGGCACAATTTTTTGCTCGCAAGTGGCTATTCCTCTGCTGAAGCAAAATGGCAGTGGTCTGATTCTTAACTTGTCTTCTGCCACGGTGCGTCACGATAACGAAATCTCGCATCTTGCCGTTTATGCAGCCACTAAAGCTGCAGTTGATCGCTTCTCGAAAGAGTTACGCGAAGAAGTGAAGGCAGATCGTATCTGTGTGACAGTATTCAGCCCGGGTGCAGTGTTTACGGAATTCGGTCTGGGTTGGGATGAGAAAAAAATGTCTGCCGCGCTGCATGAGTGGCAGAAAAAAGGCAAAACATTTGATGGTTATATGAAGCCCGAAGTGATCGGCAGTTCAATTGCGATGTGCTTCGGCTATCCTAAAGGTGTCGCAGTGGATTTCATGGAAGTGAAGCCGAGCAAGGTGTCTGATAAGCCCCTGTTCTGATTGTTTCTGTTCTGTTTTTATGTAGATTAATTTTTATAGCTAGAGGTTGTTATGCCACACATTACTTATGTTGAGAGCGACGGTACAGAGCACACCGTTGATGTTGAAGAGAATATGAATTTGATGGAAGGTTCTACCATCAATTTATTGCCTGGCATTGAAGGTATGTGTGGCGGTATCTGCTCTTGCTGCACCTGCCACGTTTATATTGATGATAGTTGGGCGGCCAAATGCAACCCGATCGGCGAAGGTGAAAAACATTTGCTGGAAAGTTCAAAGCATCGCAAGCCATCCAGTCGTTTGGGATGCCAGGTCGTTGTTACCCATGAAATGGATGGTATGCGTGTGCACTTGCCACCGGATCAGACCTGATTCTGGTTTATTTATTCACCCGGATCATAAAAGCCGCCGTCAATGGCGGCTTTTAGTTTGTGGTTGTGCTGTTTGACGTATAGCCGCGTCTCGGTACTTTCCAGCTTTCCTGTTTGTTGCCATTGGTATACGTCATCTATCAGTGCGCGCTGGAAAGTTTGCATAGGTATCAGGAACAACAGCAATCCGCCAACATACAAAGCAATGGCTAGTACTAACGCCAATGCATTGCCCGCAGGTTTCCAGCGCAGCGTAGCAACAATCAAAAACCACAACACAATTCCGTTCAGTAATTTGTAGTGACCTTGCATGGCCTGATCAATGCCAGCATAGGCAACCCGTCCCATGGCAATGCTGGTGATGGCAAGTAGAAGAAAAACCAGCCACAGTAATAGTGCTGGTGAATCACGCAATGCGCCGCGCCAGATCAGAAATCCTAGCCAACATAATTCGCATGCACCGAGAGTCATTGCCAGCATGTGTTTCCAGGGTTGTGCAGGATCGTTATACAGCAGATGGCTGCCGACAATCGCAAAAACACCTTTTGTTATATCAACAACATGTGTAAAAAGAATCTGAAGCATTTCCAGGCTGCTGTGGCTGCTGTAGCCCGCTTCACGATTGAGTGGGAAAACCACAAAGTAAAACAGTAAAGTAATAACGCTGAGCAGAATCCAGCTCATGCAAACATCGATGGAGCAGCGTGTTGCACGCATTTCAATCCATAAATACACAGCAATTACCGGAAACAGGATCGGTCCGCTGCCATGTGACAGTGTTAAAAATACGGCAGTGAAACCAGCAGCTATAACGCCGCGTGTACCCAGTGTGGCCAGCCAGCAAGCGAACAAGCCTACTGCTGGATAGAGTAAGTTAGTGGTGCCGAGTGGCCCCCAGAACATGGCGCGCCAGGTTTGCAGATTAAAAATGAGCAGAGGTGTAATCAGCCACAGGATTTTTTTCTGCGGATGTGATGCTGTACATTTCATCATCAATCCGCACAGCAGAATTAGCGGTAAATTTCCGACAATAGCTGCAGTGCGAAAGTTTATATGATCAAAAAATATCAATAAGGCGTGGTACAACACATAACGGTGATTCTGGTAATCACGAAAAAATATGGCAGCTTTTGCATCTGTGCCGAAAGCGGCATGCCAATCTGGCAGGAATGTCAGGATTTCAGAGAAATCATCCAGTCGTGGTGCGTTGACTGTGTAGAGGTGCAGCAGGATGAAGTGAATCACCACAGGCGTTGCAATTGCCAGCCAGAAGATTGCCTGCCGTGTGGTGATATTTTTCATTCCGTGATCATAAACAACTATGATCGTAAACGACTACATATACATGAACATCAATTCATAAATAACAGCAGGGCGTTCCTGGCCGACGACATGGATGTGCTGTTCCATCGTCACACAGGTCTGGCCTTTAGGTGTTTTTTCAACGGATGCCACACGCGAACGCGAGTGCACTTTGCTACCTACAGGCACGGCACCGGTGAAGCGCAACTTGTTGGAGCCATAGTTCATCATATGGTTGAAGCCGGTCACTTCCCAGGTCATCGGTGTCTGCATTTTTGGTAGCAGTACCAGTGTCAGGAAGCCATGGACGATGGTGGTACCAAACGGGCTTTCTTTCTTGCAGCGCTCAGGATCGGTGTGCAGCCAGTAGTCATCGCCGGTCAGCTCGGCAAACTGGTTGACCATCGCCTGTGTCACTTCCACTTCATTGGACCAAGGGCCAAATTCGGCGGATACCAGACTTTGCAGGCCGTCGATATCGTCGTATTTGAATTGTTTCATTAAGTATTCTCCTGAGGTAGAAGGGAAGGGTTGCAGCACCTACAATAAGCGCCGACAAAGAAGAGGGCGCTTATGTTAGCCACCCCTCAGAAGCTTGTATAGACAAGCGCGCTTTCCCATTTATTACCTTTTTCCATCTACCCCTTGAGGAGTTGTTCCATGACCATGAGAGAAGCAGTCATTGTTGAAGCAGTCCGTACCCCCATTGCCCGTGGCCGCGCCATTGTTGGCGACCTGAACGGTTTTCACGCCACCGAATTGTTGGCGCTGTCCATGAAAGGTGTGTTGGAAAAGGCTGGCGTATCTTATGACGACGTTGAGCAACTGTACGGTGGCTGCGTGACACAAGCCGGTGAGCAAGCTGGCAACGTGACGCGCAACGCATGGCTGCAACTCGGCAAGAACTGGACAGCCGGTGCTTGCTCGGTGGATACCCAGTGCGGTTCTGCACAGGCATCCAACCACCTGATTTCTTCTTTGATCAACGATGGTCAAATCAACATCGGTATCGCTTGTGGTGTAGAAGCGATGAGCCGCGTACCGATGGGCGCCAACGTTTACAACGGCCCGGGTTTCTTCCAGAGCCCTAGCTGGCCGTGGGATTCAACGCCTGACCAATTCGCGTCAGCGGAGCGCATCGCCAAAATGCGCGGCATTACGCGTGCCGATGCCGATGAACTCGGTTTTATCTCGCAGCAAAAAGCACAAAGAGCGTGGGACGAAGGCCGTTTTGATCGCGAAGTATTGCACGTCAACGCACCGGCTTTCGGTGAAGACGGTCAACCGAATGGCCAAACCAAACTGGTAACTCGCGACCAGGGTTTGCGCGCTACTACGCTGGAAGGTCTGGCGAATCTGAAAACCGTTGCTGAAGGTGGCATTCACACTGCAGGCAACTCTTCACAGATTTCTGATGGCTCTGCTGCCGTATTGTGGATGAGCAAGGAAGAAGCCTTGCGCCGTGGCCTCAAGCCACGTGCCCGCATCATCACTGGCGTTGTAGCAGGTACGGATCCGTACTATCTGCTGGACGGCCCGGTGAACGCGACTGAACTGATGTTCAAGAAAACCGGCATGAACATGAACGACATCGACCTCGTTGAAATCAACGAAGCATTCGCTGCCGTGGTGTTGAGCTGGCAGCGCGTGTTCAACGCCGACATGAGCAAAGTGAATGTGAACGGTGGTGCGATTGCGCTCGGTCACCCTGTTGGTTCTACCGGCGCGCGTTTGATCTGTACTGCGCTGCACGAACTGGAGCGCGCCGACAAAACGACTGCACTGATCACCATGTGCTGTGGTGCGTCTATCGGTACTGGCACTATTATCGAACGTATCTGATTGTCATTCCCGCGCAGGCGGGAATCGTTTGATATGAGAAGCCCGCTTCAGCAATGGTGCGGGCTTTTTTATTGCCCAGGCCGTACTTGCCGAGTGGGAGGCTGAGTGCTACTGTTTAGCCATAAAAAATAAGGACAATATTTATGAGCCGGTTTGTTGCTCGCACCATTTCCCCCTCCTTCCGCCAGTTGCTGGTTTGTTGTTTACTGGTTGTCAGTGCTGCTGTTTCAGTTCATGCGTGGGCTGTCAATACAGATAAAGATGCCTTGCCGGATGCTTGGGAGACAGCTAATGGCCATGATCCATTGATAGCAGACTACGCAGTGTCTGTATCTGGCAGTACGGTTTCAGTTTGTACAAGCGGGAATTGCAGTGTGGCTACACAGAGTTTCCCTGTTTATGGGAGCGCGTTAACCGGCACAACCTGCAAAGTAGGAACTATCAGTGTTGGTTATGATATTACGCGCAAGAATGGTATTGAATGTTCAATTGCCAGTGCCACTTCATTGAGCTGCCGGGCTGTTCATCAGGTCAGCATTGGTAGCGCCAATGGGAGTTCGAGTACTTTATGTCCCGGTACCAATCCCGCTTATTTTTATTCGTCATGGCAAACCGTCAATACTGCGACGGATATCGGACACTTCTCGGTATCAACCAACAAATTGTGTGCTTTGACCACTGGTGGTGTGCAGTGCTGGAATGTTGCGATCAGTGCTGTAAAAGCTCCTGTATCGGCATATCAGGTCACGGTGACTTTATCTTTGACTGATCAAGGATTACAAAGCTATCCCATTGATCCAGAGGGAGATGGTTTTAATAGCAATGAAGAAACCGCCCTCGGCAACAATCCATTGAATGCTCTTGATCCACCACTCGCTGCGATCAGTACGTTTTATATCTGGGGTCTGGATAACCACACCACAGGTGCCTCTGCATTCAATACCGTGTGGAGCAACGCTAATGGTGTGCAAGACAGCATAAGTTCGTGTGATACCTGCACAGCAGCCGGTACGGCTATCACCACAACAGCCAATGGCGATGGTTGTACCGTGAGTTCAAATGGTGTCCAGTGTTTGTGGTGGGGCATGGATAATGGCCCGGTGTATTGGGAAGAGTTTTTGCCGCTACAAGTGGGCGGGCAAACGTACAACCCGATACATGACTGGGATGGTTATCTCAAATACGTGGATGGTTCTTCCAACTTGCACAACGTGGCTACCGATGCATCCAGAATTAGCAGCGATCATCACAACCACGCGTGTATCGTAAGTAAAACACTGGGTGTGTATTGCTGGGCCAGCCATTCAGGCACAGATATTGTTTCCAGTAACATTCCGGCAGCTTTGCAAAATGTTTCCACTGTCAAAGATGTTGCTGTTGGTGCAAACCACGCCTGCGCCATCAACAACACAACAGTGCAATGCTGGGGTGATGCCTCTTCAGGCAAAACCACCGTGCTGGGCGCTGTCAATTCACCCACCCAACTTGCTGCAGGCACAGACCACACCTGCGCCATCAATGCGGATCGCACAGTGAGTTGCTGGGGTGACAACACGAATGGTGAATTGGGCGATGTTGATATGGACGGGCTGGTGGATGGCGTGAGCAATGCACTGAAAATATCAGCGGGTTCACACCACACCTGTGCCGTGACGGGTAGCTACGCCACGCCGTCCAGTTTGCGCGTGACCTGTTGGGGCAAAAACAACATGGGCCAGACTTCGGTGCCCACCGATCTCACCAACGGTGTCGAGAAGCCGGTGAATATCACCGCTGCCAATGATGAAACCTGTGCGATCAG
>DATIDQ010000036.1:0-12576 GCA_035456205.1 Pseudomonadales bacterium | reverse complement strand
GATAAAAATATTCCATTAATGCGTGTTGCTGATATCCGTATAGCTGGCAGCCATAATCTTGCTAATGTTGCGGCTGCTTTTGCGATAGCTGCTGCTGCTGGTTGGAATATTGCAGCGTGTGTGGAGGCAGTAAAGCAATTCAAGGGATTGCCGCATCGCTGTCAATGGGTGGCGGAAAAACATTCTGTCCGTTTTTATAACGATTCCAAAGGTACCAATATTGGCGCGACAGTGGCTGCTATTGAAGGCTTGTGCGATGGAATAAATATTGTGTTGATTGCTGGCGGTGATGGCAAAGGTGCAGATTTTTCACAACTTGCACCGGTAGTTCGGCAGTATGTGAGATGTCTGGTATTGATAGGGCGTGATGCAGGAAAAATTGCAGCAGCTTGCGAAGGAGTCAGGCAGGTGATAGCCAACTCAATGGTGGATGCTGTACAAAAAGCGCAGCAAGCAGCAATAGCCGGTGATGTTGTGCTGCTGTCGCCTGCCTGTGCCAGCTTCGATATGTTTGAGGGTTACGACGATCGTGGGCGCCAGTTTTGTGCTGCTGTGGAGGCGCTGGTATGAACACCATGTTGTCGATGATGCACTTACAACATTATCCTGTTCGCAGCAATCATCGCGGCAATCTTGTCTGGTGTATGGATATGCCATTGCTTTTCGCCACGTTAGCTCTGTTATTCACCAGTTGGGTAATGGTCAGTTCCGCTTCGCTGGATTATGCATTCCAGACGACTGGAGACACTTTTTATTTTTGTAAGCGGCATGGAGTGTATGTGCTGTTGTCATTATGTGTTGCGGCGTTAGTGCTGAATGTTCCCTATTCACGTTGGCAACGTATTGATGTTGCTTTTCTGGTTCTGGCGGTATTTTTGTTGATTATTGTGCTGCTTCCACATGTTGGTCGCCGAATTAATGGTAGCCAGCGTTGGCTTGGGCTCGGATTTATGACATTACAGGTGTCTGAAATTACAAAATGTGCAGCCATCGTATTTTTTGCAGGTTATCTGGTGCGGCGACGTGAAGAAATGCGCAGCAGCTATTGGGGATTCCTCAAGCCTTTTCTGGTGCTGGGAGTGCTGGCTGTATTGTTGTTGTTGGAGCCGGATTTCGGTGCAACGGTGGTTATCGGTGCGTCAACATTGTCTTTGCTATTCCTGGCCGGCGCACCATTGACGCGTTTTTTGCCGCTGTTTGGGTTGGTGATTCTGGCGGGCTGTTTTCTTGCCGTTACGGAATCGTATCGTCTGGCCCGATTACTTGCGTTTGTAGATCCATGGGAAGAATCAGTGATGTATGGCAGCGGCTATCAGTTAACACAGTCGCTGATTGCTATCGGTCGTGGTGAATGGTTCGGTGTTGGTTTGGGCCATAGCGTGCAGAAATTATTCTATTTACCAGAGGCGCACACGGATTTTGTATTCAGCATCTGGGCGGAAGAAGCGGGTCTGGCGGGATGCATTACGATTATTGGTTTATTCGGCTTGATGGTCCGGCGTATGTTTGTGATCGGGCGGTTTGCGGCGGATCGCGGCGAATATTTTGGCGCATTGGTTGCGGCAGGCCTGGCATTGGTAATCGCCTATCAAGCTTTTATCAATATGGGTGTTGCATCCGGATTGTTGCCGACTAAAGGTTTGACATTGCCATTTATCAGTTATGGCGGCAGTAGTTTGATGATGAGCGCAGTGATGTCTGCGATGGTATTGCGTTTGAGTTTTGAAAACCGCCAAGCTGCCAAACCGCATGTGGTGATGCCATGAATAGAAGCGCTAAAAAGAAACAGCGCGCGCTGATTATGGCAGGTGGAACCGGGGGCCATGTTTTTCCGGCTTTGGCAGTGGCAAAAATTTTGCGACAACGTGGTTGGCATGTTGAATGGCTGGGAACAGAGAACGGTATTGAGTCGCGTATCGTCCCTGCAAATGATTTTATATTGCATTGCATTACCGCTGTTGGTTTGCGCGGCAAGGAGTCAAAAAAATTACTGGTGGCTCCACTACATTTACTGCGTGCCCAATGGCAATCACTCAAAATATTCATGCGCTTCCGGCCTGATGTTGTATTGGGAATGGGAGGGTTTGCATCTGGCCCCGGTGGTTTATCAGCGTTTCTCATGCGTGTGCCAATGGTTATTCACGAGCAGAATGCAATAGCGGGTACTACCAACCGTATTCTTGCAAAGCTGGCCGCGCGTACGCTGTCGGCTTTTCCATCTGTTTTTCCACGTGGTGAAACGGTAGGTAATCCTGTTCGGGATGAAATTGCAGCGCTCGCTTTTGCAAAAAAAGTGATCAGCTTTCCAGATGAGCCCTTGCACTTATTGGTGCTGGGTGGCAGCCAGGGCGCACAAGCATTGAATAACTTGCTGCCGGCCGCGCTGGCTTTGTTGCCGGAAAACATCCGGCCGGATGTGTTTCATCAAGCAGGTAGTAATCTGTTGGAAGAAACCAGAAAGCATTATCAGGCAATGAATGTTACTGCACGCGTCGAACCATTCATCGAGGATATGGCGTCCATGTATCGTTGGGCTGATCTTGCAGTGTGCCGTGCTGGCGCAATGACAGTATCAGAACTGACGTGCGCACAATTACCCGCATTATTGATTCCGCTGCCGTCGGCTATTGATGATCATCAGACCGCCAATGCGCAGTGGTTGGTAGACGCTGGTGCAGCGCGTTTGTTGCCGCAGGCGACACTGAATGTAGAAAAATTGGCAGGCATCTTGCGTGAATTGATTGAGAATCGAAATAAATTGCAGGATGTTTCCCGGATCATGAAATCACTGGCAAAACCCGAATCTACCAATATTGTTGCGGATATTTGTGAAATCTCTGCTGTGAAAAGCGATAGCAAACGTGAGGATAAGCGCCATGCATAAGGCGAACCCTGCAGCCATTAATCCGGACAGCATCGTTATTCCTGAAATGCGCCGTATTCGCCGTATCCACTTTATCGGCATTGGCGGAGCAGGCATGTGCGGCATTGCAGAAGTGCTTTTGAATCAGGGCTACATGATTTCCGGTTCGGATTTGCGTGAAGGCCCAGTAGTGGCGCGTTTGCGTAGTCTGGGTGCTGATATTGCTATTGGTCATTCTGCAAATAATATTGCAGGTGTGGATGTGGTGGTGGTGTCGACTGCTATTGATCCACAAAATCCCGAATTGCTTGCGGCGCGCGAAAATCGTATTCCTGTCGTGCGTCGAGCAGAAATGCTGGCGGAAATCATGCGTTACCGACACGGTATTGCCATTGCCGGTGCGCACGGAAAAACAACTACTACCAGTTTGATTGCTTCAATCTTGACAGAGGCCGGACGTGATCCCACGTATGTTATCGGTGGATTGCTAAACAGTTCTGGCAGCAATGCTTGTCTTGGTGCCAGTCGCTATCTGGTGGCGGAAGCGGATGAGAGCGATGCATCATTTTTGCATTTGCAGCCGATGGTATCGGTAGTCACCAATATTGATGCTGACCATATGGAAACCTATGGCGGTGATTTCAGGCAGTTACAAAAAACCTATGTGCAATTTCTGCACAATTTGCCGTTTTATGGCGTGGCGGTAGTGTGTGTGGATGACAAACCTGTGTGTGACATCTTATTGGATATCGGTCGCCCGACACTGACATACGGTTTTAGCGAACAAGCAGATTTTCGTATTGTTGATGTGACACAAGACAAAATGCAGAGCCAGTTTACTGTGCTGCGCCCTGAACATAATCCCATTACGGCTACCATTAATTTGCCCGGCTTGCACAATGTGCAAAATGCCACGGCAGCCATTGCTGTTGCGACGGATGAAGGCATTGCGGATGACGTGATTGTTCGTGCACTGGAAAAATTCCAGGGCGTGGGGCGCCGGTTTCAGGTTTACGGCGAATACCCTGTCGGCAATGGTCAGGCAATGTTGGTGGACGATTACGGCCATCATCCACGCGAAGTGGAATCCGTTATCAATGCTGTTCGTAAAGGATGGCCAGAACGACGACTGGTGATGGTGTATCAACCTCATCGTTACACGCGTACTCGGGATCTTTATGAAGATTTCGTGCAGGTATTATCAAAAGTTGATGTGTTGTTATTGCTGGATGTGTATTCAGCGGGAGAGGCATTTATTCCTGGTGCAGATAGTCGCGCTTTGGCGCGCAGTATTCGCCAGCGCGGCCTGGTTGATCCGGTTTTTGTGGAAAATATTGATGCCGTTCCTGGTGTATTGGCTCCGTTATTGCTGACAGGCGATATTGTTGTCACGCAAGGTGCTGGCAATATCGGTTCGCTCGCTGGCGCGTTGGCGCGTTGCCAGTTAAGGGGAGGAGCTGATGTCTGATCAAGCCGGTGTTGAAAAATTTGGCAATGTTGCTGTGTTGTATGGTGGTTTGTCATCCGAGCGTGAAATTTCTTTGAAAAGTGGACGCGCGGTGGCGGATGCCTTGTTACGCCAGAATGTCACTATTGATTTAATTGATGTTGATGCAAATTTCTTGTCGGTATTGGCGGCGCAACAAAATGGCGCAAGAAAAAAATGGGATCGTGCATTTATTGTGCTGCATGGTGTGGGTGGCGAAGATGGCATGATGCAGGCAGTACTGCAAATGGCCGGTATTCCTTACACAGGAAGTGGTGTGTTGGCGTCGGCACTCGGCATGGATAAATGGCGAACAAAAATGATCTGGCAGGCGCAGAATCTACCAACGCCGGGCTATGCATTGTTGGACATAAATACAGATTGGCATGTATGCATGAAGCAGCTGGGTAGCAGTGCTATTGTTAAACCGGCCTGTGAAGGTTCCAGTATCGGTATGCGCAAAGTCAGCAGTGCTCAGGAATTGCAGGCTGCATTTATTTATGCCAGCGATTTCGCCGGCAGTGTGTTGGCAGAAAGCTGGGTAACGGGTGCAGAATTTACAGTGGCAGTATTGAATGGAGCAGCGTTACCGCCGATTCGTCTGGAAACGGGCCATGAGTTTTATGATTTTGATGCGAAGTACATCAGTAACAGCACGCGTTATCTGTGCCCTTGCGGATTATCAACCGAAAAAGAAACAGAACTGAAGCAGCTGGCTGAATCTGCATTTGCCGCCGTGGGCTGTCGTGGCTGGGGGCGTGTTGATGTCATGCAGGATCAGCAGGGTAATTTTTTCCTGCTGGAAGTGAATACTGTTCCGGGTATGACTGATCACAGTCTGGTCCCGATGGCGGCGAAGGCTGCTGGTATGTCATTTGATGAATTGGTAATAACTGTATTAGGTGCGACTGATGGCAGCTGAGCGCACATTATCCGGATCAGGATTTACTCGTACGACCACGCTGTCTGATAGCGTGGTGAGTGATATGGGTATTGGACACGGTTTATGGCTTTTGTTGTTACAAACGGTGTTGGTTTGTGTGTTGATTGCAGGTGGCTATTTTTCTTTGCCATGGCTGAAACTGGCTTTTGACAAACCGATACAACGCGTCGTGATTCGTGGCGACTTGCGCGCTATGGATAAGCAGAGCATTGAAAATGCTGTGGCGATTTACGATACAGACAGTTTTCTCACCATTGATCTCGCTGTATTGGTGAATCAATTGGAAGCGCAACCGTGGATAGCGCGTGCGCGTGCGCGACGGCAATGGCCAGATACTGTGGATATCGAGATTGTGGAAGAAGCTCCCATCGCTTACTGGGGTTCTCGTTGGATGGTGAATGCTAAAGGTCGTATTTTTGAGCATCAGGGTTTGTATCAGGATCAGCCATTGCCGCGCTTGTGGAGTGAAAGTGCTATTCCTGCAGATACCATGAATTATTACCAGGTGTTTGAGCATCAGTTGCAATTTGTCGGTCTTCGATTACAGGGGATCAGCCAGAATCTTCAGGGTGATTGGCAGTTGACCTTGGGCAATGGCCTGCGTGTCATGCTCGGGCGAGCGGATCCCGCCAGTAGTGTCAGAAATTTTGTCAGTATTTATCAACAAGTTGTTTTGCCGGCGCAACAAGCTGCATTGGTAGTTGATATGCGATATCGCCATGGTGCGGCCATACGCTGGCAGCAACTGGCGCCCGTTATTTCCAAGCAAGACAAAAATATCGAGGGGAAAAAAATATGAGTGCGGACAGGAACCGGATTGTCGGTCTGGACATCGGGACATCCAAAGTGGTTGCGTTAGTGGGTGAGGTCGATGTTGACGGCAATCTGGAAATTATCGGTATTGGCACACACAAATCGACGGGGTTGAGAAAAGGCGTTGTAGTCAATATTGAATCTACAGTCCAGTCGATACAGCGAGCAATTGAAGAAGCTGAATTGATGGCGGGCTGCCAGATCCATTCAGTGTATGCCGGCATTGCTGGCAGCCATATCCGCAGTTTGAATTCGCACGGTATCGTCGCAATACGTGATCGTGAAGTACAAGCGGCGGATGTAGAGCGCGTGATTGACGCTGCACAGGCTGTAGCTATACCTGCCGATCAGAAAGTGCTGCATATCCTGCCGCAGGAATACATTATTGATAATCAGGAAGGGGTGCGGGAACCGTTGGGTATGTCCGGCGTCCGGTTGGAAGCCAAGGTGCATCTGGTCACTTGTGCCGTCAATGCGGTGCAGAATATCGAGAAATGTATTCGCCGCTGTGGGTTGGAAGTAGATGACATCATTCTGGAGCAATTGGCATCGAGCTATTCCGTTCTCACTGATGATGAAAAGGAGTTGGGCGTCTGTTTGGTGGATATTGGTGGTGGTACAACAGACATCGCTGTGTTCACAGAAGGTTCGATTAAACACACAGCAGTGATTCCGATTGCTGGCGATCAGGTAACGAATGATATTGCGATGGCGTTGCGAACGCCGACGCCATTTGCTGAAGAAATAAAAATCAAATATGCGTGTGCATTGACGCAACTTGCACGTGCAGATGAAATTATCCAGGTGCCCGGTGTTGGTGAAAGAAATGAACGCAAATTATCACGTCAGGCTCTAGCAGAAGTGGTGGAACCAAGGTACGATGAGCTGTTCACGCTGATACAAGCAGAATTGCGTCGCAGTGGGTTCGAAGATCTGGTTGCTGCAGGCATTGTTCTTACCGGTGGCACAGCAAGAATTGAAGGCGCAGTAGAATTAGCAGAAGAAATTTTTCACATGCCGGTACGCGTGGGGGCGCCGGCAAATGTCAGAGGATTAGGTGACATTGTGAAGAATCCGATCTACGCAACGGGTGTTGGTTTGCTGCAGTACGGAATGAGGCAGCAGCGCGACGGTAAACCGGGCGTGGATACGGAAGGGGATCGACCTGGCGTAATAAACAGACTCAAGCGCTGGTTCGGGGATAATTTTTGACCATATGGAATTTTAATGTGAAACGGGTGGGGGAAAGCCATGTTTGAATTAATCGAAAATCTAGCGCAAAACGCTGTGATCAAGGTGATAGGTGTGGGCGGTGGTGGCGGAAACGCTGTGCGCCATATGGTCGAAAACAATGTGACTGGTGTGGAGTTTATATGTGCCAATACCGATGCACAGGCTCTCAAGGTCATGGAAAATGGCACTGTGCTGAAAATTGGTGGCGGTGTAACAAAGGGATTAGGAGCTGGCGCTAACCCTGATGTGGGCCGTCAGGCTGCCATGGAAGATCGCGACCGTATTGCAGAAGTATTACGCGGTGCTGATATGGTTTTCATTACCGCAGGCATGGGTGGTGGTACCGGTACCGGGGCTGCTCCGGTTGTTGCGCAAGTCGCTCGTGAAATGGGCATCCTGACAGTGGCGGTGGTGACGAAGCCATTTCCGTTTGAAGGCAAAAAACGCATGGCGGTCGCACAACAAGGTTTGGCTGAACTGGCTGAGCAAGTTGACTCATTAATCACTGTGCCGAATGAAAAATTATTAACTGCCATGGATAAAAGCGTCACCATGTTGTCTGCATTCAAGGCGGCCAATGATGTGTTGTTAGGTGCAGTTCAGGGGATTGCCGAATTGATCATTAATGATGGTTTGATCAATGTCGATTTTGCAGATGTGCGCACAGTGATGTCAGAAATGGGCGTTGCTATGATGGGTACAGGAAAAGCATCGGGTGAAGACCGTGCGCGTGCAGCTGCAGAAGCTGCGATTCGCTGCCCATTGCTCGACAACGTGGATTTGCAGGGCGCGCGTGGCATTCTGGTCAATATTACTGCCGGTTTTGATCTCACCATGGGTGAGTTTGAAGAGGTAGGTAATGCTATCCACGAATTTGCATCCGAAAACGCAACAGTGGTTATCGGTACAGTTCTCGATCCTGAAATGAGTGGTGAGTTGCGTGTCACGGTAGTGGCTACTGGACTCGGACACAAATCCGTTGCTGAAGTAAAACCAACCAAAGTCGTCGATAACACAACAGTACAGCGCAACACTGCGGCAAGTTCTTCTCCAAACTACGCTGATCTGGATCGCCCTGCTGTGATGCGTAATGGCAACAATAGTTACCACAACAGCACGCAGTATGGCAGTGGTAATGCTTATGCCACTCAGTCATCAGCAGCGGTTGCACCGTCCATTGATCGGAGCCCTGCAGCTGCGCCAGCAGACGATCTGGATTATCTGGATATCCCTGCTTTTTTACGCCGTCAGGCAGATTGATCATCCCGTAAAAACCTCCCGGCGCCCCCGCCGGGAGGTTTTTTGCTATTGGCGCGTCCTTCCCTGCCGCCGCTATAATGCTTCCCTCATATTAGCCAGTACCGGGAGCAAGCGTAGTGCCAGACAATTCATCGAATCTATCCTTACCTGTTGTCACGATGGCTGAGCTGGATCTCGCCGGCAAACGTGTGTTGATCCGTGAAGACCTGAATGTACCCGTCAAGAACGGCAGTATTACCTCGGATGCCCGTTTGCAGGCAGCGCTGCCCACGATCAAGCTGGCTTTGCAAAAGGGTGCTGCAGTCATGGTCTGTTCGCATCTGGGACGCCCGACAGAAGGTGAGTTTTCCGCTGAAAACTCCATGCAGCCGGTTGCAGACTATCTGACCAGGGCATTGGGGCAGTCAGTGCAATTATTGGCCGATTACCTTGATGGTGTTGATATCAAACCCGGTGAAGTCGTGTTATTTGAAAATGTACGCTTCAATAAAGGCGAAAAGAAAAACAGTGATGAACTTGCGCAAAAATATGCGGCGCTTTGCGATATTTTTGTGATGGATGCGTTTGGTACGGCGCACCGCGCTGAAGGCTCCACGCACGGTGTAGCAAAATTTGCCAGAGTTGCTTGCGCCGGCCCCTTGCTCGCTGCGGAACTGGATGCACTAGGAAAGGCGCTCGATAAACCTGCCAGGCCAATGGTGGCGATTGTGGCGGGTTCAAAGGTATCGACCAAGCTGGATGTGTTGACTTCATTGTCTTCTATTTGTGATCAGCTGATTGTCGGTGGTGGTATTGCCAATACGTTTCTTGCTGCTGCAGGTTACAAGGTTGGTAAATCTCTCTGTGAACATAATTTGATCGAAACAGCCAGACAAATCGCTGCAAAAGTGAATGTGCCATTGCCGGTTGATGTGGTAGTGGCAGATGCATCGCATATTGGTGATGACTTCATGGCATTTGTTGCCAACAGTAAACCGATGGTCAAAGCGGTAAAAGATATTGCAGATAACGATATGATTCTTGATATCGGCCCGCAAACCGCAGCGCAATTTGCCGATATGTTGAAAGCAGCAAAAACGATTTTGTGGAACGGTCCGGTGGGTGTTTTTGAGGTGGACGCTTACGGTAATGGTACAAAGGTTATGTCAAATGCCATCGCTGATAGCACAGCATTTTCTATTGCTGGTGGCGGTGATACTTTAGCAGCCATCGATAAATATGCAGTGACAGAAAAAATTTCCTATATATCGACCGGCGGCGGCGCTTTTCTGGAATTTGTCGAAGGCAAGGAGTTGCCGGCGGTCAGTATTTTGCGTGAGCGAGCAAAAAACTGATTTCATTCAATAGCATAAAATCAATTAATTTTTCTGGAGAATCAACATGGCACTGGTAAGTCTGCGTCAATTACTGGATCACGCTGCTGAAAACAGCTACGGCGTACCAGCATTCAATGTCAATAATCTTGAACAGATGCGTGCCATCATGGAAGCTGCGAACAAGGCAAATGCGCCGGTTATTGTTCAGGCATCTGCTGGTGCCCGTAAATATGCAGGCGCACCTTTTTTGCGTCATATGATTCTGGCTGCGATTGAGGAATTTCCACATATTCCGGTGGTTATGCATCAGGATCATGGTGTGAGCCCTGCTGTTTGCCAGCGGTCTATCCAGCTCGGTTTTTCATCGGTCATGATGGACGGTTCACTCGGTGAAGATGGAAAAACTCCGATGGATTATGACTATAACGCCCGAACAACCAGAACTGTTGTTGAGTTTTCACACGCATGCGGCGTGTCTGTGGAGGGCGAAATTGGCTGCCTGGGTTCACTGGAAACCGGCATGATGGGCGAAGAAGACGGGCACGGCGCGGACGGTGTTCTGGATCATTCGCAATTACTGACTGATCCTGAAGAGGCGGCAAATTTTGTGCGCGACACGGGTGTCGATGCCCTGGCGATTGCGATTGGCACTTCGCATGGTGCTTACAAATTTACGCGTCCACCGACGGGCGATATTCTGGCGATCGAGCGCGTTAAAGCAATCAATGCACGCATTCCCAATACACATCTTGTCATGCACGGATCTTCCAGTGTGCCGCAAGACTGGTTGGCGATCATCAATGAGTATGGTGGTGATATCAAACAAACTTACGGTGTTCCGGTTGAACAGATTGTTGAGGCCATCAAACACGGCGTACGAAAAGTCAATATTGATACTGATTTGCGGCTGGCTTCAACGGGTGCGATTCGCCGTTTCATGGCCAAGAATCCGGCAGAGTTTGATCCGCGCAAATATCTGAAAGAAACCATTACGGCTATGCATGATATCTGTATGCAACGCTATGAGGCATTTGGTTGTGCCGGACAGGCAGGCAAGATAAAACCATTGTCTCTGGAAGTGATGACTGAGCGCTACACCAAAGGTGAGCTGAAGCAAAAAATAAACTGATGCTATTCGAGGTGAAATAAAAAAGGCTGCAATCGCAGCCTTTTTTATTTCGGGTAAAGCAAAAGAATCAGCCGTTGTCTTTCAGGTAAGCATCGCGTGCTTTTATGATTTCGGCTTCAGCGGCTTTTGCATCTTGCCAGCCGTCGACTTTCACCCACTTGCCTGGCTCCAGGTCTTTGTAGTTTTCAAAGAAGTGCTCAATCTGTTTGATCAGCAGCGGTTGCAGATCAGAAATTTCTTTCACATCTTTGTAAATGGCAGACAGTTTTGTATGTGGCACTGCCAACAGCTTGGCGTCTTTACCGGCTTCATCAGACATGTTCAGTATGCCAATCGGACGTGCGCGAATAACGGAGCCTGGCGCAACGGGATACGGTGTTACGACCAATACATCGAGTGCATCGCCATCTTCAGACAATGTTCCGGGTATGTAACCGTAATTGGCGGGGTAGAACATAGGCGTTGCCATGAAACGATCCACCATCAGGCAGTCGGTATCCTTATCAATTTCATATTTTATGGGAGCGTGATTAGCAGGAATTTCGATAGCGACATAGATATCGTGTGGTAGTTCTTTGCCTGGAGATAGTTTACTGAAACTCATGATAGTTACCGTGTTGGTGGAAAGTAGAGGTGGAGGTAAGTCTTAACCGCGCGCGATTGTAGCAGAGCAGGCTAATGAGCTGAACCGCGGCTAGCTCCAGCCGCCTCAAGGCGCTGCAGATATTCCTGCCATAATGTTTCCTGGCGCATAGCGATGTCGTGCAGATAACTCCAGGTGTAGATGCCGGAGTCGTGACCATCATCGAATGCCAGCCGGATGGCGTAATTGCCGGCGGGTTCGATCATGGTGATACCGACATTGCGTTTACCGGTCTGCAATACCTGTTGGCCTTCACCGTGTCCCTGTACTTCGGCTGAAGGGGAGTGCACGCGCAGAAATTCACTGCCCAGTAAATGGCTGATGCCATCGGCGTAACACAATTCGAGCGTGCGTGATTGCCGGTGGTAACGAATATCAATCGGAACCTGAGCGTTCAATCGTTCACCATCACGATATTGGGAATCGCATTGCTGAGTGGTCGCTGCGACAGATTGGCGGCCAGTTGGCGGGCTATTTCACGGTAGCTGGCGGCAATCTTGCTGTCCGGTTGCGCCAGTACGGTCGGTTTCCCGCCATCCGCCTGCTCGCGTATGGCGATATCCAGAGGTAGAGCGCCGAGCATACAAGTGCCATATTCCTGCGCGAGACGGTCACCGCCGCCAGTGCCAAAAATGTGTTCCATATGCCCGCACTGCGAACACACGTGTTGGCTCATATTCTCGACGATGCCCAGGATAGGAATATGTACCTTGCGGAACATTTCGATGCCTTTTTTAGCATCCAGCAGAGCAATATCTTGCGGTGTTGTGACAATAACAGCGCCAGTCACCGGCACTGACTGCGATAAGGTCAACTGGATATCACCAGTACCCGGCGGCATATCGATCAACAAGTAATCGAGATCATCCCAGATAGTCTGGTTGAGCAAT
>DATIDQ010000035.1:0-13876 GCA_035456205.1 Pseudomonadales bacterium | reverse complement strand
TTCCTTTGATGGAGAACAAGCCATTAGCTACAGGTGCTTTTACGCTGACCAGAGATAAACAGCATGAGCGCTATATGCAATACAACCTTGAGCGTGCATCGCTTGAAACAAGGAGCGTTCCATTAGCGCCAGTGGCTAATCAGGGAAAATAATCATTCGATGTTGTCGAGAAAAATGCGGGCTTAGTGAGGGCTGGTCGCGTGTTCAAGATTAGCAGTGTAGTAGGGTTTATCAACAAAAACCGTGGCATTCTTTTCGTTTTTTTGTGCCTTCAATGGCTTGTCTTTCCGATAGCGGCGCGGGAACTTCCAGACTTTACTGTGTTGGTGGAAAAATATTCCTCCGCTGTTGTAAAGATTCAGGTGGAGGCTGTTTCCAGCCAGTATGCCAGGCATCCAGTGTGGCCACCTGAAAATGAATCGCTGCAGTTGGGTCTAGGGTCTGGCTTTGTGGTCGAGTCTGACGGCTATATCCTGACGAACCATCATGTGGTCAATGGCGCCAATAAAATTACGGTGCGTTTGAGTGATCGTCGGGAGTTTGATGCCAAGTTGGTGGGTAGTGATGCTCGTTCAGATCTTGCGTTGTTGAAAGTTGACGCCAGTGACTTGCCAACGTTGAGTCTGGACACGGATGATGATCTCAAAGTCGGAGAGTGGGTGTTAGCGATAGGCTCCCCGTTTGGCCTTGACTACTCGGTTTCACAGGGAATTGTCAGTGCGATGGGGCGCAGCCTACCCAGCGCGCAAAATGAAAATTACGTACCTTTCATCCAGACCGATGTTGCCATTAACCCTGGTAATTCAGGTGGCCCATTATTTAATCTGGATGGAAAAGTCGTGGGCATCAACTCGCAAATTTTTACGCAGTCCGGAGGCTCGATGGGATTATCTTTTGCGATTCCGGCGAGTGTTGCTCGCAATGTTGTTACTCAACTGAAAGAGCGCGGTACCGTGTCGCGGGGGTGGTTGGGTGTGTCTGTGCAGGAGTTGGATAAAGAATTGGCAACGTCTTTTGGTCTCAGCAAGCCGGAGGGCGCACTGGTCGCTCAAGTACAGCCTGGCGGGCCAGCGGATCAGGCTGGAATTCTTGTCGGGGATATTATTACCCAGTTCAATGGCAAGCCGATATTGTTTTCCAGCGATCTCCCGCACCAGGTAGGACAAGTCGTTCCGGGCACGTCCGCGCAGCTGGTTCTTATGCGCAAGGGAAAACAGACTTCGCTTGAGCTGAGCGTGGGTGAGCTGCCAAGTTATGATCAGGCACAGGCTCGTCGTGCAGGGGTAAGTCCAGGCCGAATCAGGTAAACTGGCGGCCGTTTTAATTGTCTCCGGAAACCCCCGTGTCTGATTTGAGTCATATCCGTAACTTCTCAATTATCGCTCACATTGACCATGGCAAATCTACGTTAGCTGATCGTTTTATTCAGGTGTGCGGCGGACTTTCTGCGCGCGAGATGGAAGCGCAGGTTCTGGATTCCATGGATATCGAGCGTGAGCGCGGTATTACTATCAAAGCGCAAAGTGTGACACTCGATTACAAGACTCGCGATGGTAAAACTTACCAGCTTAATTTTATTGATACGCCGGGACATGTGGATTTCAGTTACGAAGTGTCCCGCTCACTAGCAGCTTGTGAAGGTGCGCTATTAGTGGTGGATGCTGCACAGGGCGTTGAGGCGCAATCAGTAGCTAATTGTTACACGGCGCTTGAGCAGGGGCTCGAGGTGCTCCCTGTGCTGAACAAGATGGATTTGCCGCAGGTTGAGCCTGAGCGGGTACAGAAAGAAATTGAGGAAATTATCGGTATTGATGCCAGTGAAGCGTGTCGTTGCAGTGCAAAATCCGGAATGGGTATAGAGGATGTGCTCGAACAGCTGGTTGCAAAAGTTCCGCCACCTGAGGGTGATGTTAATGCACCATTACAAGCGTTGATTATTGATTCCTGGTTTGATAATTATCTTGGTGTAGTATCTCTGGTTCGTGTTAAGCATGGCACGTTGCGGAAAAAAGATAAAATTATTGCCAAGAGCATTGGTAAGCCGCAATTGGTGGACAATGTTGGTATTTTTACACCAAAGCGTAAGGAAACCGGCGAACTTAAAGCTGGTGAAGTAGGTTTTGTTGTTGCAGGTATAAAAGATATTAATGGCGCACCTGTTGGTGATACATTGACACATGCAGCAACCCCTGATGTGGATGCTTTGCCCGGTTTCAAAAAAGTTAAACCGCAAGTTTATGCAGGTGTTTTTCCTGTTAATGCAGATGATTATGAAGGGTTTCGTGAGGCGCTTGCCAAGTTGACACTTAACGATGCCTCTCTGTTTTATGAGCCAGAAACATCAGATGCATTGGGCTTTGGATTTCGCTGCGGTTTTCTTGGTATGTTGCATATGGAAATTGTGCAAGAGCGCCTTGAACGCGAATATAACCTGGATCTCATCACAACAGCCCCTACAGTGGTATATGAGGTCGTGCTCAATGATGGTGAGGTGATTCTGGTTGATAATCCGTCCAAGATGCCTGATCCGGGTCGTATTTCTGAAATGCATGAACCTATTGTTGAAGCCAATATTCTTGTGCCACAAGAGTATCTGGGAAATGTTATTGGTTTATGTGTCGAAAAGCGCGGTGTACAGAAAGACATGCTTTTCATTGGTAATCAGGTTTCATTGCGCTATGAGTTACCGATGAGTGAGGTGGTGATGGATTTCTTTGATCGGCTAAAATCAGCGAGTCGTGGGTTTGCATCACTGGATTACACCTTTATACGGTTTGATCATGCTCGACTTGCAAAACTAGATGTGTTGATTAATGGCGAAAAAGTGGATGCTCTGTCGGTCATTATCCATCGCGATAATGCAGCCAGCCGTGGGCGTGTTTTGTGTGAAAAAATGCAGGAGTTGATTCCGCGTCAGATGTACGATGTCGCTATTCAAGCGGCTCTTGGCGGGCAGATCATTGCGCGTACAACAGTGAAGGCTTTGCGGAAGAATGTATTGGCGAAATGTTACGGTGGTGATGCATCGCGAAAGAAAAAGTTGCTGGAAAAACAGAAGGCAGGGAAAAAACGCATGAAGCAAATTGGCCATGTAGAAATCCCGCAAGAAGCTTTTCTTGCGGTCTTGAAAGTTGATTAAAGGATAGTTTCGTGCAAGAGATCGTCGAGATGTTAAGTATCAATTCGGTGTTGATTGTTGTTTTTGTCGTCACACTTCTGGTGTGGGTAGTGCAGGAAATTGTTGGTCGTCGATATCGGATTGCCCAGTTGTGCGCCCAATCCAGTCAGGTTGTTTCTTCAGGGAAAGAAACTGGATTCCCCATATGGTTGCGAGTTCTATCCGGTGCTTTGATGGCTTGCTGGATTTTACTGGGGCTGACGGTGTATCTGAAACGGGATGGTGATTTTGCGCTGATATTGGTTGTTCTGGTATTTCTGGCTGGCTTGGTCAGCGTATTGGACAGGTTGTTTTTTCGTCAGCGTCGTGTGCAGTTAATGGGCGCAGCGTCTGTGCAGCAGGTGTTGTCACGTGTTCGGCCGGAGAATGAGAAACAGGCGTTGATTGATTGGGGTGAAACTGATTTTGCTGCGGCAGAATACGCAAAATCGTTTTTCCCTGTATTGTTAGCGGTGTTGGTGTTGCGCTCATTTCTGCTTGAACCATTCAAGATTCCTTCCGCATCTATGGTGCCAACACTTCAGGTCCATGATTTTATCCTGGTAAATAAATTTGCTTATGGTCTGCGCTTGCCTGTTTTGGGTGGAAAGATCCTGCCGGTGGGTAATCCGGAGCGTGGCGATGTCATGGTATTTTATCCGCCTAATGACAAGCGTTATTTTATCAAACGAGTCATTGGATTGCCGGGAGACCGGATTCGCTTGGTCGATAACGTGCTATACATCAATGGCGTCAAGATGGATCAGCACTTGCTGTATCTGGATAGCTCTACTATTCCGGGGCAGGTTGTGATGCGGGAAGATTTGCAGCCAAGAGAGCACCTGATGCAACATGCTGCTGTATCGACACCACAGAGTAATTATGAGACCGTGGTACCCGAAGGACAATATTTCATGATGGGCGACAATCGCGATAACAGTAGCGATAGCCGGTTCTGGGGTATGGTCCCTGAGCGGAATGTGGTGGGCCAAGCTATTTATGTCTGGATGCACTGGGGGGCAGTGTTCGGTTTGCCTTCATTCAATCGTAATGGTGCAATTCAGTAAAGTAGTATATTTTTCTATAGGTCATTCGAGGGGAGATTGGTATGAAGTTCAGCAAGCGACAACGCGGTCTCACAATGTGGGAAACCTGCCTTTATATATTCGTTTTTCTTTTTATTGTAACTATCGCCCTGAAATTAGGCCCGCTATATATTGATGATATGAATATAAGTTCTGCTATTGATAGCGTACATGAAAATGTAGCAGGCAAAGATATCGATGAAGTCACTAATATTGCTATTAAAGGTTATCTTAGTAAGAATTTTCAGGTCAGTATGATCGCAGATGAAAGGCTCAAGGATGTTGTAGTGGAACGGACGGGTAGTAAGGTTCTGCTTAAGGTAAATTATGATGCGCGAAACAGCTTTATGGGTAATGTTGACATTGTTGTGCATTTTAAGCACGAAGTTGATCTGGCTGAACCGTATAAGAAGTGAATGAGACACTGAATAGCCTGCAACATCGGTTGGCCTATACGTTTGTTAGTCAACCGTTGATTGTTCAGGCATTAACACATCGCAGTTATGGTGTTCTTCATAATGAGCGACTGGAATTTCTTGGTGATGCAATCCTTGATCTGTTTATTGGTGAGTTCTTATACCAACAGTTTTCTGCTGCAACAGAAGGTGAGTTATCGCATATGCGCGCCCAAGCTGTGTGTGGCGAGCGCTTGACAGAAATCGGGCAACAGTTACAGCTGGGCGACTGTTTATTTTTGGGTGCGGGAGAGGCTAAATCTGGAGGCCGCCAGCGCGAATCCAATATTGCCAATGCTGTAGAAGCTGTAATTGCTGCTATTTATCTTGATGGTGGTATCGAGAGTTGTCGCGCAGTTGTACTTCGTCTTTTTGCTCCCATACTGGCGCAGTTAATGGAGCAGGGTGCGATAAAAGATGCCAAGACTCGTTTGCAGGAATATTTGCAATCCCGTCATTTGCCGCTGCCACAGTATCGCTTGTTAACGCGAACAGGCATGGATCATAACGCCAGCTTTACCATGGAATGTGAAGTCCTTGCCTTAAATATCAGTGCTGTTTCAATAGCATCAAGCAGAAAAAAAGCGGAGCAATTGGCGGCGGAAGAAGTTTTCAAGCAGCTGGAGTTATTACGTGAGCAATGAGCCGGGTCTGTCTGGATTGACCAAGCGCTGTGGAATGATTGCTATTGTCGGGCGTCCCAACGTTGGTAAATCGACACTGCTTAATCATATTATTGGCCAGAAGCTGTGTATCACTTCACGAAAACCGCAAACCACGCGGCATCTTATTCTTGGGATTAAATCCACAAATAATGTCCAGATGATCTTTATCGATACACCGGGCATGCATCGCAGCGGAAAGCAGGCTATGAATCAACGCATGAATCGTGCTGCTGGTTCTGTACTGCATGATGTTGATGTGGTGGTGTGGGTTGTCGATCGAGCTGTCTGGAATGAGGAGGATCAACAGGTGCTTGAGCGCTTGGCATCTGTTGAGCTGCCTGTGGTTCTGGTCATTAACAAGATTGACGAAATAGAGGACAAGTCCAGTTTATTGCCTCTTATTTCCGATTATGCAGCACGTCGCCATTTTGCTGCAATTGTGCCGGTCTCTGCGCTGCAGAAAACCGGGTTGGATGTGTTGGAAGAAGCATTACATAAACATATACCTGAAGCGGAATTTATTTACCCGGAAGACCAGTTGACGGACAAGAGCGAACGTTTTTTCGCAGCAGAAATTATTCGGGAAAAAATTATTCGTCAGCTTGGCGAAGAACTTCCCTATCAGACGGCAGTGGAGATTGAAGAGTTCGCTCAGGATGGAAATTTGTTGCGGATAGCCGGTTTGATTCTGGTAGAAAGAGAAGGTCAGAAAAAAATTGTGATAGGTGATGGCGGTGAACGCCTGAAAAATATTGGCCAGCAGGCGCGAATGGATATGGAAGAAATGTTCGGGCACAAGGTGATGCTCAAGCTGTGGGTGAAAGTACGACGTGGTTGGGCAGATAGTGAGAAAACACTGAATAGTCTTGGCATTGAGTGATTGTGTTTTATGGCGCTCGGTTTTTTATTGCACAGCCGGCCTTATCGTGAAACTTCTCTGATTGCCACATTCATGACGGATACGGATGGGCGGATTGATTTATTACTGCGCTCTGCTCGTGGGGGACGTAACAAAAAATCCCAGCCAATACTGCCTTTTTGTCTTTATGAATTGTCTTGGGCTGGAAAGGGCGATATCAAGCATTTACAGTTTTTTGAAACATTGGATAGTGCTATTGAGCTGTCTGGTTCCAACCTGTTCTGTGGTTTTTATCTGAATGAGTTGTTGTACCGCCTGTTGCCTCAACATGAGCCAGAGCACATTTTATTGAGGGCTTATTCGCTGGCCTTGCAGCACTTGGCCAATGCTGAAGAGATTGAGCCTGTGTTGCGTGAGTTTGAGTTGACGCTGCTGGATGCGTTGGGTTACGGCCTGGATTTGCTAAAGGATAAACAGGGTTTGCCACTGGTGCCCGGGTGCCGTTATCTGTTTGTGCCAGAAGTGGGGTTGAGTAGAGCGGAGGTCGCAGGGGGAATCGTGGCTGAGGCGGAGCTGTTTCTGGCCATTGCGCGCAGGGATTTTGCTGACACAGGTGTCCGGCAGTTGGCAAAGAATGTTTTGCGCGCGGCACTGTCAGTTTATTTAGGTCGTAAACCGCTGCGCAGCCGGGAATTGTTCCGCTAGCGTACAGGCCTGTATCATTTCTGGCATTACAGGGCTGCCAGTCGCTACAATCGCTGCGTACAGCATCAGTTAAGGTTGGTGAAAAACTGCCCATGTCACCGCAATACAAAGAGTCCCTGCTACAAAATCCTTCGCAGGACAACTACCGTCTGCTACGCATTTATGCATGGTACAGGGCTTTGTTGGCCAGCTTGCTGTTGGGTATGTTCTTTGTTGGTGCGGTATCCAACGTGCTCGGTAGATTACATCCAGAGCTTTATGGTTATACCGTCGAGTTATACACCCTCACCAGTTTTGTGACACTGGGTTGGTTATTGTTTGTGCGAAGAGCGCCAACAACTCTTCACATTTTTGTTGTTTGTCTGATCGATATCCTGCTGCTGACCATGATCATGTATTGCAGTGGTGGCATTGCAACAGGTCTGGGCTCGCTCATTTTTATCACCGTAGCAGCCAGCAGTATTTTCCTCAGAGGTCAGATAGCAACCTTGTTGGCTGCTTTGGCGTGTATTGCTATATTGATGGAAAGTCTGGTCAGTGGTTATTTCAGTCAGATTGATATCAACCCGCTGGCTGTAGCATTACTGGGTTTGTTGTTGTTTGTGACGTCGATACTGTTTCAGTATCTAACACGTCGAATATTGGCATCCCAGCAAGCCGCAGCGGAGCAAGCGGCGCAAGCAGCAACATTACAAAAGTTGAACGAGATGATTGTTCAGCGTATGTATACAGGTATCGTTGTATTGGATGGCGTCAGTAATATTCTGCTTTACAATGAAGCAGCAGCGCGGTTGCTGTACCTTCCCGTCAAAATTGATGCGCGCGATCATTTATATTTCGGTAGTAATCCGGTTTTACAAAATGTGTTGCAGCAATGGATAGATTATCCCCAGCAGCGTCCGCAACCTTTGCAGCTGGAGCAGGGTAGCCCGGAAATTCAGCTCAACTTTGCTCGTATGGAAAACAGTGGCAATGATCTGGTTCTGGTTTTTGTGGAAGATACTCGCCATATGTCACAGAGAGCACAACAACTTAAACTGGCATCATTAGGTCATTTGACAGCAAGTATTGCACATGAGGTAAGGAACCCATTAGGTGCAATCAGTCATGCTGCCCAATTACTGGGTGAATCAGAAGGGTTGCCTGATGCAGATCGTCGTTTGGCTGCAATTATCCAGAATCATTCGCTGCGGGTTAACCGGATTATTGAAAATGTATTGCAGTTATCGCGCCGACAAGCGGCTAACCCGGAAAAGCGTGACTTGTGTGAATGGTTAATGCGTTTTACTCAGCAGCACAGTCAAACTTATGGCAAGCCAATAAAAATTGATTTGTTGTTGCCGGATTGTCCGATGCAGGTTTATTTTGATTTTAGTCAACTGGAACAAGTTGTGGGCAATCTTTGTAGTAATGGCTTGCGTTACAGCGAAAAAGCCACAGGTCAGGCGAGTATTACGTTGCAAGCCTATATGCATGGTAGCCTTGCTATTCCCTGTCTGGATATCATTGACTATGGTGAAGGTATTAGTAATGAAGAAAAGAAACAGATTTTTGAACCATTTTTTACTACAGATATAAAGGGGACAGGTCTTGGTCTCTATATTGCGCGCGAGCTATGTCTGGCAAATCAGGCTAGTCTCGATTACAAGCGAACATCGGAAGGATTCAGCTGCTTCCAGATCAGCTTTCCACACTCTAATAAAATGATGATGTAAACCATGAGTATGAACGTTACTGCGTTGATCGTAGATGATGAGCCGGATATCCGTGAATTATTGGAAATAACGCTGGGTCGTATGAATTTACAGACTGTCAGTGCTGGTGATCTTGCTTCGGCCAGAAAATTATTGAAAACAGAAAAAATTTCACTGTGCTTAACGGATATGCAACTGCCTGATGGCAATGGTTTAACGCTGTTGGAGCATATCCAGGCGGATTATCCTCACATCCCTGTGGCAGTGATTACTGCTTTTGGCAGTATGGATACTGCTATCAATGCGCTGAAAGCAGGCGCTTTTGATTTTGTTTCCAAACCTATTAATCTGGAACAATTGCGCGGTTTAGTAGAAACCGCCCTGAATTTGCAAAAACCGTCTGCATCGAAAGCGCCAATTGATAATGAGTTATTGGCTGGCAACAGTGATGCAATGCAAAAATTGCGTAAACAGATTGCCAAATTGGCACGCAGCCAGGCACCCATTTATATTCATGGTGAATCGGGTAGTGGTAAAGAGTTGGCTGCGCGCTCTATTCATCTTCAAGGGCCAAGAGCAAACAAACCATTTATTGCAGTCAACTGTGGTGCTATTCCATCAGAGTTGATGGAAAGTGAATTTTTTGGCCATAAAAAAGGCAGCTTTACGGGTGCAACAGCGGATAAACAAGGCCTGTTTCAGGCGGCTAATGGCGGCACTTTGTTTCTTGACGAAGTTGCGGATTTGCCATTAGAAATGCAGGTAAAATTATTGCGTGCAATACAGGAAAAAAGCGTTCGACCGGTTGGGGCAGAGCAGGAAATCGCTGTCGATCTCCGGATTCTGAGTGCAACACACAGAAATCTTGCTGAAGAAACAAAAGCGGGGCGCTTCCGGCAAGATCTCTTCTACCGTATCAATGTTATCGAACTCAATGTGCCGCCCTTGCGGGAACGTGGTGATGATATTTTACTGCTTGCAGGACGTTTTCTTGAGCAGTTTGCTCGTGAAATGCAGTTGCCGCCGGCACGCCTTGCGGATGATGCTGTAGCAGCGTTAAGGCGTTATGATTTCCCTGGCAATGTTCGTGAACTCGAAAACATTCTTGAGCGCGCTTACACATTGTGTGACGCAGATATTATTTATGCTAGTGATCTCCATCTTGGTGAGGCAAAAGACGAAACTTCGCTTATTCCTGATGCTGCATCGATTGATATACCTGAAGGCGTCACTGAACTGGATAGTTATCTGGAGTCAGTAGAGCGCGGCATTATTACGCGCGCTCTGGAATCGAACCGTTGGAACAAGACTGTTACGGCACAAAAGCTGGGAATTTCTTTCCGCCAGTTGCGTTATCGGCTCAAGAAGTTGGGTATGGATGACTGAGATTGTTCAGTAAGAAATTACAGAAAAAACGGTATGATTGCTTTTCGGTTGCCCGGGTAGTCTTTGAAGTGCTCCAAGTACCAGCGGTGCGAAGATATGGCCTTCGGAATCAGATTGGCAGCGGTGAAACACACAAAAGCCAGTGCGGGTAATGACCAGGCGGCAATAGCAAAGCCGCTCCACTGCAATATTTCACCGAGATAATTCGGGCAGGAAACAAAACGATAACCGCCACCTTGCGGGATTTTGTATCCGGTCTCGCCCGGTTTACGCAAATTGCGCAAGATGGCATCCGATTGTTTTGCGAGCGTGAATCCACCAATAAATAATAATAAGCCGCCAATAAAACGTGGATCCAGCAGCCAATTGTTGCTGTGCAAATGCATGCCAATTTCTGAAAGAAACCAGCCATTTAAAGCGCCATTAATGCCATTAAAAATCATGCCACACACCAACAGGAATATTCGATAGCGCGCATCCGGTTTCACCCGCAAGGTAAACGGATAGATAAAAGTGCGATGAAAGTAGTGAATAATGAAAAGGCTATAGAGAATCAGCGGGGCGGCGATGAGAGTGTGTTCGCCCCGCCAGTAAAACCACACCATACTGGCAAATGCGGGCAACTCCAGAATAAACCAGCCAAAGCGCATGTTGACGCCAGGCCCCCAGCCGGCGCGCTCCTGCTTGCCGTAGGGTGCTGAAATAAACATCAGGATCAGAAACATCAGCGCTGCGGAACCAAACACGCACTGTAACAGTAAAGTGTAAGTAGACTGTTCCATGAGGACTCCTGTACCGATGGAAAATATACTGCCATGATAGCGCACGATTTCATTGAGGCGAATGCTGTATGTCACGCACCGATTCTTTGTTGATTCCCTCTGACGAAGGTTTCAATCATCAGATTGCCGATACCTTTGCCGCTGTCTCCCAGAGTGACCGCAGCTGGACGGAAAAAGTCTGTGGCTCGATTTTCAGGAAAGACGGTTCGTTGCAGATAGGTTGGGGTATCGGAAAATATCTCAACCGCAATGTGATGGATGGCTATGCCGGTGTGTCGCGCGGCGTAGAGCAGTGGACAGTGCGTGCCAGTCGTATATTATTTCCTACGCCGGATCAGATCAGTGTGGGGCCAATCCATTATGAAGTGATCGAACCGCTGAAAAAAATTCGTATTTGTCTTAACGAAAATGAAACGCAAGCAATTGCATTCGACATCGTACTTGATGGTTCAGTTATCCCCCCGTTTCTGGAAAACCATGAATTCCGCCGCCAGACATTTGGCTTTCGCACCGAAACGGATTTGTGTCGTTACCATCAGGTGGGCACGGCCAGTGGCTGGGTAAAAGTGGATGGAGTGAAACATGACATCAATCCGGACGAGTGGTGTATGACACGTGACCATTCCTGGGGTGTGCGTTACGGGGTGGGCAACGAGCCGCTGGATCTGATGCCAGGTATTGATTCATCGCAGCTGCCTATGCATTTTTTGTGGAGCCCGATGCGTTTTGTACGACCGGATGGTTCGCAATATTCACTGCATCACTTTTATCTCAACGTCAATTTCCCGGGTTTTGATCCGGTATTTCATGGTGGTGAAGAAAAGCCGGATGGCACGCGCGTTGCGTTTAAATCACTCAAGCCAGAGTTGGCATATGACAGCAATAATCGTCGGCTGAAAGGTGGCTTACTGCATTTCACGGAAAATGATGACAGGCGCCGTACGCTGGAAATTGAGGTGGTAAGTGATACCGGATTTCATCTTGGTACAGGTTTGTACTTTGGCTATAAAGGTTTTCACCACGGCAGTTGGCGCGGTGAATTGCATGTGGACGGCGAATATATTGCAGATTGTTCGGCGTTTGATGCCGCAAAAGATATTCACCAGATCCGCGACTGTATTATTAAAATTACCGATGGCGATAATGTTGGCTGGGCTAATTACCAGACCATTATTCTCGGTGAATGGCCCGAATTAGCATTGACGAAAGACAGTAATTTTATCTGAAAGAGGTTTTATGTTTGAACTGCATGCGCAACTGGCAAAAGACTGCACGGTAATTGGTGATCTGCCACTCAGCAAACTGTTGTTGATGAATGATGCCAATTATCCATGGTTTGTGTTGGTTCCCATGCGGGCTGATAAACGTGAATGGTATGAGCTTGGCGATCCGGATCAACAACAATTGCTGCAGGAGGCCAATGCTCTGGCAAAATTCATGCAGGGAAAAACTGACGCGAAAAAAATGAACATCGGTGCGTTGGGCAATATGGTGCCGCAATTGCATGTGCATGTGATCGCACGTTTTGAATCAGATGCTGCGTGGCCGACGCCGGTATGGGGAAAAATGTCTGCAGTACCCTACGACGAAAAAAATCTGGCGGTGATGGTCGCGTTGGGCAAAGAGTTTATGGATTCACTGAACGCCTGAAATTTTCTGCACAATCAGGCTGCCCACCATATCGCCTTCCACATTCACAGTGGTGCGGACAGTATCCAGGATGCGATCAATCGGCAGCAGGATCGCAATGGCTTCTGCAGGCAGGCCCACCGCTTGTAACACCATGATCATTGTGACCATGCCGGCACTGGGAATCCCCGGCGCGCCGATGGCGGCAATCATCGCCGTGAGACACACCACCAGCTGTTGCCCGAGGTTGAGTTCCATCCCCACCAGTCCTGCCACAAACAGTGCAGCAGCAGCCTCATAGAGCGCAGTGCCGTCCATGTTGACCTGTGCACCTAGTGGCGCGACAAAGTTAGCCACGTCACGCTGCACGCCCATATCGCGCTCCAGACAATTGAGCGTCACTGGAAGCGTGGCTGCACTGGAGCTGGTAGCAAAAGCGGTGAGTAATGCTGGCCGCGCACCGCGCCAGAACGTGAGCGGTGATATCCGCGTTACCAGCCACAGCAACAGCGGCAAGACCACCGCGCCATGAAAGATGGTCGTACCAGTGACCACCAGCATGAATTTGCCCAGACTGCTGAATAGCGCCACGTCCTGCGTGGCGACCAGCTTGGCGAGCAGCGCCAGAATACCAAGGGGAGCCAGATGCATGATCCAGCCCACTATCTGCAGCATCAGGTTGAGCAATTCGGTGAGCAGCGCTTGCATGTGTTTATAGCGCTCGCCGCCAGTGACCATCGCAATGCCTGTCAACAGGGCAAACACCAGCACCGCCATGATGTTGCCTTGCGCCATGGCGGCAATCGGGTTGGCAAACAATCCGGCGACGAATTTGCTGAAAAACTCTGGCATGGTCATCTCGGCCGCCGAGTGCTGGCTGGTGATGTCGCTGAACATGGACAAGCTGATACCCGCCGCCGGTTTGAACCAGTGCATGGCCGTGATGCCCAACATAATGGCGAATAGCATGCTGATAGCAAAAAACACCAACGTGGTGACCCATACGCTGTGCATGCGGTGATGCGCTTGCAGCTGTGCCACGCCTACGGCAATCGAGCTGAATATCAGCGGTACCATCACCATTTTGAGCGCACCGACGAAGACGCTGCTGATCAGCCCCAGCCAGTACAAACCCTGTCGGGTGATGGCTGAATCAGCGCCCAAACGGGCAAAAATCAGCCCCAGCAGGATGCCCGCGCCAGTGCCAAGCAGGATGCGGGTATTCAGTGTCATAGCGGGCTATCCTTGTACGGGCGATTTTCTGTCATCGGAGTGTCTTGACTGTGCGCGAGAATAGCCCATTATGCCGCGCCTTAGAGTTCAGTGTGCGTAATCCCGGGAGGAGTCATGCCAAGCAAAATCAAGCTGCAGGGTTTCAACAACCTGACGAAGTCATTGAGCTTCTGTATTTACGACATTTGTTATGCCGAAACAGATGAGCAAAAGGCGGAGTACATCC
>DATIDQ010000034.1:0-9899 GCA_035456205.1 Pseudomonadales bacterium | reverse complement strand
CTCCGCATTCGGTTCTTGCAGCGCAAGATAGTACACAGTATCTATTTCCGGATGATTCATAAGATATCGGGAAATATTATCTGCTTGCGCATTGATGACATAACTTCCATCACCAGACTCATGGTCAACCTTAACACCATTGCGGCGCAAATAGGGCAGCACCCAATCATGGGTATATAACACCCTGTACGTTGCCGGATCTTTTCCAGCAGCATTCCTGGCCACCAATTTTGCAACCTCATTACTGGGGTTTGTTCCGACACCTTTTAACTGCTCTGCATCCGGCAATTCTTTTGCGCTGAATTTGAAAACATCAATTGTTCCCTGCTCAATTGATACCTCTGATTTCGCCAGCACCCTGTATTGTTGCTTCAACGCCACCAACGCCGCTTCCGCGTTAGGCTCGCGCAAAAACAAGTAATAAAAATATTCAATCGTTTTATTATTGTTTAGATATTCTTCCACATCACCGATTTGCTGCGGAACATAAAAATGTCGTTTTTTCCATTTTCCATCGTAAAAAATATTGTTTTTCCTCAAGTAGTGCTCAAACCAGTCATGGCTCATTATGGCAATATAATTATTATTCTTATAATTTCCACCGAGATCATTCTTGACTAGCTCAACAGCTTCCCTTATAGGATCTTTGTCCAGCAAGGAGTAAAGTCTTACTGTCACATTGGAATTTATGGTCCATGCACTGAAAATAAATATAGAAAAGACTACGGCAATCGTTGCAGATTTTTTAAATACCACACCAAGAACATGACTCATCATATTGGCCACCAATACAGCCTCTATTACCACTACACTCAAAAAATAACGCTTCTCAAAAATAGGGGTGGCTACCAAAGACTCCACATAAAAAGCAAGAACCGGTACAACCATCAAAAAGAACAGGCTATATGTCGCCGATAACCTGCGGGACATTCCATGCTTTACGTGATCAACCAGTGCGCATACCAGTGCAAGGCACACTGTCACTAGGTGGAACTTCTTGTGGTCGTCATCTGGCCCTAATAAACGCTGCAGGGTGTTGCAAACTTCATCAAGTGTTGGCGCTTTCGAAACAGACCAGTCACGAGGACTATCTGTCATGTTCGCGTACATCACTCCTAACCATGGCGAATACAGCAGCAAAGGAACGCCAAAAATTATCATTGCTTCACGAATCGAACCGCGCCTCTGGCGCAGCAGCCATAACAGACCATACCAAAGTATTTCTGCACAAAAAAATACAAAACCTGTGTAATGCAGGTACAGCATTGCCACGCTGGCAACAATAAAACCGATGACATAGGATCGCTGTTTGTTTTTTGTAAACAGTATTTCAAAAAAACAGATCAGATTAACCAGATTGAAAGCCACCAGCATGGTGTAGGCTCTGGCTTCCTGACTGTAATACACAGCGGTATATGCACTGGCAACCACGGCAGCAGCCAGTAATCCTGTATTTGTAGAAAACCAACGTCTTCCCAGCCAAAATACCAATGGCAGCCACGCAATACCGAATACCAAAGCATGCAAACGGATTCCAAAATCAGAATAGCCGGTTAGCGGCAACGTCCAGTACATGAATGTCACGTACCCGGGCGGGTGTGAATCCGTCAACATCAACTTCCATACAGGAGTAAAATTGTACTTGTAACTGGCGATGACCGCGTACAACTCATCGCTCCACAGGCTTTGCCTGTCGATACCGTAAATTCGCTCAATGCTGGCAAGAATAATGAGCAACACCAGAACCACTGTCGCATAGTATCGTGGCGCGATATCCGGTCTGCTGTCTGCTCCGTGCTTCATATTCCACTCCATGGGTCGGCCTGGTTACTCATTGCAGCCTGTTTGCGCCAGATGAATATGAACGACAATCAACAACCTGATCTTCATTCATGGCAGCATCCGTCGAGAATTTTGTCACTCTTATCCAGGGTAATTTTGTCAGGCACACAACCTTGTATTGTTTTGATAGCGCCAGATACACAGGGTATTCGTGACTAAAAGTTTCATCGCTACCAGAAAACTCTAGGTAGTAAAAACCGTGGTCATTCGCCATATAGCGTAGGATATTGGCTTTTTCTTCACTGAGAAGCGTGCTGCTTTTTTCGGTAACGCCATACTTCAAAAAGTAATAATCAAATAATACCGAGTTGGAAAATATCTCCTTTTTTCCGGCCATAAACCGTTGATCTTCACTAACTATTTTCTCCACCAGCGCAAATCCGGATTCTCCAGCCCTGTCATATAGCTTGAATCGATAATTCGAATTTGTCTGTAATATCATGATTGAGACAACCGCCATCACAATAAAAATATTGCGCCATATTGTCCATGGAATAAACGTAATTAACAGGACAACAGGATAGACCAGCAAAATGGTGGTCAGCTTACGGAAATAGGCATAGGATTCAGGAGAGCTAGCCACAATGAACAGCGCACATGCAATAGCAGCCAACAACTGGAACATCGCACTCACCAGAAACAGTATTTGTGGCTGTGACTGTTGTTGTTTTATTTTCTGTACCGCAATAACCACAAACAAGACCACGATTAATGCAGTCACTATTTTTTTTATGCCGGGATAAAAAACTGGCACCAGCCATTGCAAGTTATCCAGCACCGATGGCGGCGTACCCAGTAAATTTCCCTGCAAGATCCACTTATAAAATCCGGCCATCGTTGGCAGCCAAGGTAGCATGGTAATCAACAATGGCAACCACATTGATTTCAACACCTGCCGGCGATGGCTGGCAGCAACAAGAAACCAGGACGCGACGAATTCTGCAATCAGTAATGCCAGCGAAATGGTGCTGGTATAAAAAACCAGTACGCCACTCGCCCAGAAACCCAGCAAAAACCGCGCTTCGCATGCAAAGGCCGGCTGCCAGTGCCACTGCAGACTCCAGCGATCCCCACTGGCACTGGCTGTGATCTTTCGACCAGACGCATCATCACGCATCATCAGCAAACGGCAAAAACAGTAGCTATGCACCAACATGCCAAATGCCAGCAAGGGATACAGTGTGGCCGTCCTGTCCAACAAAATTGCCTGAAAATTAGTGGCAACAACCGCAGCAGCCAGCAACCCACTCGCTGGCGAGAAAAAACACTTTCCCAAAAGATAGACAACATAAACAGAAGCAACACCTGTTATGCATGACAATGCGCGCACAAAAAATTCCGCGTTGCTGGTCCATTCAGTAAATTGACAGAGCAACAATGGGTAGGCTGGCGGCAAACCACTGGTGCCTGTGTATTGTCTGGCCATAGCAAGCCAATCACTCGCATCACATACAACAAGGCTGGACAACTCACTGGCCGATAACCCCAGTTTGTCCAGCGAATAGAAACGCGCGCACGTTGCCACTACCATAATGACAGTGAGAACACATAGCTCCCATGTTTTTGCAGATAAGTTATCCGTAGCTTGCATTTATTATCCTTTTACGCCGTGCTCCATGTGTTATTAAAGCCCCGCCGGATCATATTACAATTCAGAATTTTATGCTTGACGGCTGCGTGTGCCACAGCAATTTATTGCCCAGACAGCTACTAACAACACCGCACTGATTTGTACACCTGTTAACACCCGCCACCAGGCATTGCTCGCAATAATATCTGCTTTCAGATACGGCACAGGGAACACCAGTGGCACTAACAGAAGAAACAGTAACAATATTCTCTCCGGCGACAATCTCGCCGCCAGGAGCATCACCGGGATCACTGCCCATGACAGATAGTGATCCCAAGTCAACGGCCCAGCCAACAAAGCAAGCAAAATGACTGCCGCCAACTCCTCTGCCTGTAATGCCGTACTGCGCGTGGATCGATACAACACGAGCAGCAATATTGCTGTAATACCGGTACCGACTATTTTCCAGATACCAATACCCGCCGTAAAAGACAGCAACTGCGTATCAGGCGTTGCCAATCTGGCCAGAAATGCACCTAATGACTGGTTCTGTACATGCAACGGGCTATCCCCTAGCGAGGGCAATACTACTGTTAAAAACTGCCAGATATCAGCCCCGTGCTGCGGTAAACAAGACAACAACAAACCCATTGCAAGACAAATACTGGCCACAAAGACTACTGACCATTGACGCTTCAACAAACAGAAAAATAGCAGCCAGATCGGGCTGATTTTTAACAGCACAGCTACAGCAATAGCAACACCTGCCAATTTCCAGCGCGCGCGGCTAACAGAAAATACTGCAATGGCCAGACTGAGTATCACCCACGCATCCACCTGCCCTAAATGTAACGAAAATGAAAACGCATTCCATAACAGTAAACACAAAATCCCCGCCAGCCATGCACGCCAACGCTGTTCAGACTGCAACGTTAATCCCGTCAAGAAAACAGCCAATAGCATGGCGCATAGAGCGAGCGAGCGGTAACAAAGTACACTGGTTTCATAAGGCAAAAAAGCAAAAGGCAGATGTGAAATGGCGGTGGTAGGCAATCCGATAAATGAGGTAAAACGTCCATTGAACAACGCATGTGCGTTGTTACCGATATGCGATATCGCTATCTGCTGCAATGCCACGCGATCATACAGCGACAGCCCTTCCCGCAACGCCATCGCGGCAGTCCAGTTGATGGAATAATCCCACGCGAAACCATGAAAAGCCTTGGTCCAGAATACAGCTGCCTGATAAAGCATAAAAAAAGCCAACATGATGCTGGCTACTATTTTTACGGCTTTTTCAAAAAACCGCATCAAGCCCATGGCTGCCGACAATGCTTAAATATGTTGCACATCATCAATTTCATATTCAACATCACCACTCGGTGCTTTCACGACAACAACATCGCCCACTTCCTTGCCAATCAACGCCCGTGCAATCGGTGACGTGAGGGAAATGAGCCCTTTGTTAACATCCGCTTCATATTCACCCACAATTTTATAAGTGACTTTTTTGTCAGTCTCACAGTTAGTGATAGAAACCGTCACACCGAAGATCACTTTATCTCCCGGCGGAATGGCAGTGATGTCGATAATCTGCACATTTGACAAGCGCGCTTCTATATCCTGAATGCGCCCCTCCAGAAATCCCATTTGCTCACGAGCAGCATGGTATTCGGCGTTTTCTTTCAGATCACCGTGTTCACGCGCCGTCGCAATAGCTTGCGATACAGCCGGTTTTTCCTTTTTCAGTTTGTCGAGTTCAGCACGAAGATTTTCTGCGCCTTGCACGGTCATCGGAAATTTTGTCATGTCTTTTCCCTACTATTTTATGACTGCGCAGACTTTACTTGCTCATGCAAAGTCTGCAGGCGGCGGACGGTGGTTTCACCCTTCATCATTAAGGCTAGAGACGATGCTTCACCACCAGCCAATGTCGTGTTGTAATAAACCTTGTGTTGCAGTGCCGAGCGGCGAATGGTGGCAGAATCAGCAATCGCCTGCCGGCCTTCCGTGGTATTCACGATCAGCTGGATTTTGCCATTCTTGATCAAATCAACAATGTGCGGACGCCCCTCATTCACTTTATTAACCACTTCAACATCCAGATTGGCCGCCTGTAATACCGCAGCGGTTCCGCGGGTAGCAATCAATTTGAAACCGTTTTCACTCAAGCGTCTGGCTACTGACACCACACCGGGCCTGTCTACTTCCCGCACACTGAGAAATGCGTTGCCGCCGTGACGTGGCAGTTTTTCACCGGCTCCCAGCTGCGCTTTGCCATAGGCTTCGGCAAATGTTGCGCCGGTTCCCATGACTTCGCCGGTGGATTTCATTTCCGGTCCGAGGATCGGATCCACAGCAGGAAATTTATTAAACGGGAATACCGCTTCTTTCACATTGACATTCTGCGGCACAATTTCTTGTGTAAATTGTTGAGCGACAAGGGATGTGCTAGCCATACAGCGTGCAGCAATTTTTGCCAGCGATACACCGATACACTTCGAGACAAACGGCACAGTGCGCGAAGCGCGCGGATTCACTTCAATCACATAGACCGTATCATCCTGATATGCGAGCTGTACATTCATCAAACCGACAACATTCAGTTCGCGCGCCATCTGCTTGACGGTATCGCGCATTTTGTCCTGCACATCCGCCGGCAAGGAATACGGCGGCAATGAACAGGCAGAATCACCGGAATGCACGCCAGCCTGTTCGATATGTTGCATGATGGCGCCGATCACCACATCTTTGCCGTCAGACACCGCATCAATATCCACTTCAATTGCAGCATTCAGGAAGTGATCCAGCAACACAGGCGCGTCGTTAGACACCTGCACCGCATCGCGCATATAAGTTTTCAATTCGCTTTCTTTGTAGACGATTTCCATCGCACGACCACCGAGCACATACGACGGACGCACTACCAACGGATAACCGATTTCCTGCGCTTTCAGGATAGCTTCTTCTGTCGAACGCACCGTAGCGTTATGCGGTTGAGTCAGCTTCAGTTTCTCAATCATTTTCTGGAATTGTTCGCGGTCTTCCGCGCGATCAATTGCTTCCGGTGTTGTACCAATAATCGGAACACCTGCCGCTTCCAGTGCACGCGCCAGTTTCAATGGCGTCTGGCCACCAAACTGCACAATCACGCCTTTCGGATTTTCTTTATGCACAATTTCCAGCACATCTTCCAGCGTAACGGGTTCGAAATACAAACGGTCAGATGTATCGTAATCCGTGGAAACCGTTTCCGGGTTGCAGTTGACCATGATGGTTTCATAACCATCCTCACGCATGGCGAGTGCGGCATGCACACAGCAATAATCAAACTCAATGCCCTGCCCGATACGGTTTGGCCCGCCGCCCAGCACCATAATTTTATTGCGCGCTGTCGGATTCGCTTCACACTCTTCTTCGTAAGTGGAATACATGTACGCCGTGTCAGTGGAAAATTCTGCTGCGCAAGTATCCACGCGCTTGTATACAGGGCGCACATTGAATGAATGGCGCAGTTCGCGAATTTTCGCTTCGCTGGTATTGAGCAGCACAGCGATACGCGCATCGGAAAATCCTTTGCGTTTTACCGCGCGTAAACTGTCTGCGTTGATGGCTGACAATGAAGAAGCTTGTATCGCTGTTTCGTATTGCATCAGCTCTTCTATCTGCACCAGAAACCAGCGATCAATACTGGATACTTCAAAAATCTCGTCCACACTCATGCCAAGACGGAATGCATCAGCCACAAACCACAAACGATCCGCACCAGGAATTTTCAATTCGCGGCGCACGGTATCCCGCACATCGGCTTCATCATTTTCCTGCAGCTTTGGAATGCGCGATTCAAAACCGGCTGAACCCACTTCCAGACCGCGCATGGCTTTCTGCAAGGACTCCTGGAAAGTGCGGCCAATCGCCATCACTTCGCCCACCGATTTCATCTGCGTGGTCAGCCGCGCATCAGCGGTCGGAAATTTTTCGAAAGTAAAACGCGGCACTTTGGTCACGACATAATCGATGGACGGTTCGAATGACGCCGGCGTCTTGCCGCCGGTAATTTCATTTTGCAGTTCATCCAGCGTGTAACCCACAGCCAGTTTTGCTGCGACTTTCGCTATCGGGAAGCCGGTAGCTTTTGAAGCCAGTGCCGATGAGCGCGACACGCGCGGATTCATCTCGATCACAATCATACGACCGGTATTCGGCTCCACGGCAAACTGCACATTCGAACCGCCGGTTTCCACGCCGATCTCACGCAGCACCGCAAGTGAAGCGTTGCGCATGATCTGGTATTCGCGGTCGGTCAAAGTCTGTGCGGGCGCAACGGTGATGGAGTCGCCAGTGTGCACGCCCATGGGATCAAAATTTTCAATCGAGCACACAATAATGCAGTTGTCATTTTTATCGCGCACCACTTCCATTTCGTACTCTTTCCAGCCGAGCAACGATTCATCGATCAGCAATTCGTTGGTGGGCGACAAATCCAGTCCGCGTTCACAAATTTCGACAAACTCTTCACGGTTGTAGGCGATACCACCACCGGAACCGCCCATAGTGAATGACGGACGAATGACCACCGGGAAACCGAAACGGTCGAGAATCTGTAGCGCTTCTTCCAGCGAATGCGCGATGCCGGAACGTGCGGTATCGAGACCGATGGCTTTCATCGCCACATCAAAACGGTGACGGTCTTCCGCTTTGTCGATGGCATCGGCTGTTGCGCCGATCATCTCCACACCGAACTGTTTCAGCACGCCTTCACGCGCCAGATCCAGTGCGCAATTCAGTGCCGTCTGGCCGCCCATGGTCGGCAACAGGGCATCCGGTCTTTCCTGCTCGATGATTTTTGCCACCGTGCGCCACTCTACCGGCTCGATATAAGTCGCGTCGGCCATCGCCGGGTCGGTCATGATGGTGGCAGGATTCGAGTTCACCAGAATGACGCGATAACCTTCTTCGCGCAGCGCCTTGCACGCCTGTGCGCCGGAGTAATCAAACTCGCAAGCCTGGCCGATGATGATCGGACCCGCGCCGAGGATCAGGATGGACTGGATGTCGGTACGCTTTGGCATCAGCTTTTTGCTCCTGATGAGCGGCTTTGCGCCATCGAATCAATAAATCGGTCAAACAAATCAGCCGCATCGTGCGGGCCCGGGCTGGCTTCCGGATGCCCTTGAAAACTGAAGGCCGGCACGTCAGTGCGGGCAATACCCTGCAAACTGCCATCAAACAGGGATTTATGCGTCACGCGTACATTGGCGGGCAGGGTGGCTTCATCGGCGGCAAAGCCGTGGTTCTGGCTGGTGATCAGCACGCGCTTGCTATCTGTATCTTGCACCGGGTGATTGGCGCCGTGGTGCCCGAATTTCATCTTCAGCGTTTTGGCACCGGAAGCCAGCGCCAGCAATTGATGACCTAGGCAGATGCCGAAGATCGGCACGCCGGCGGCGATAATGTCCTGAATAGCCTTGATCGCATAATCGCAGGGTTCCGGATCGCCGGGGCCGTTGGACAGGAACACGCCATCCGGTTTCATGGCCAATACTTCGCTCGCTGGCGTTTGTGCTGGCACGACCGTCAGTTCACAACCGCGCCCAACCAGCATGCGCAGGATATTGCGCTTCACACCGTAATCGTAGGCCACTACTTTGTATTTCGGCTCACCTTTGCCGCTAAAACCGGCACCTAAACGCCATTCACCTTCGGTAAACGGGTAGGGCTTGTCAGTACTCACTACCTTGGCGAGATCCATGCCTTTTAGCCCAGGCCATGAGCGCGCCAGTTCCAGTGCTTTAGTCTCGTCAATCGCATCACCCGCCATCAGACAGCCGTTCTGCGCACCCTTTTCGCGCAGCACACGGGTCAAACGACGGGTATCGATATCGGCCAAGCCCACAATATTGTGGCGTTTAAGATAGGTAGCGAGATCTTCGGTGGAGCGAAAGTTGCTGGCGACCAAGGGCAAGTCGCGGATGACCAGACCCCGAGCCCAGACACGGCCGGATTCTTCATCTTCCGGATTACAGCCGACGTTGCCGATATGCGGGTAGGTGAGCGTAACGATCTGTTCGCAGTAGGACGGGTCGGTCAAAATTTCCTGATAGCCTGTCAGTGCGGTGTTGAATACCACCTCCCCAGTCGAAACACCTTCAGCGCCAATGCTGGTACCACGGAAGATACTTCCGTCAGCAAGCGCGAGTAGGGCGGGTTTTCTGGTCTGGCTGATCAAGTGCTTTCCCCTGTCGGTATTTTTTGGCACAACAAGCCACCCCTCTCGCAAGGTAACTCATTGAAAATATTGAAAAGCAGTCTGGATGGAGCTTAAAAAAAACGGGCTGAACTCGCGTCCATCCCGTTTTCTTGAAAGCTTTTTAGCGCCACTGAGGCCCCTCGTTTCAGGCTGCTACCTGAGGGAGCATTGTACGGGAAAGGGGGTAACGGTGTCCATCAGAGCGCCAGTTGTTGTCCCAGTTGTACAGCGTCGCCC
>DATIDQ010000033.1:0-22591 GCA_035456205.1 Pseudomonadales bacterium | reverse complement strand
TTTTTTATTTTTTTAAATGGATATTTTTGTTTTCAGGATTATTTTTTTTCTATATATACAGGGCGAATTTTTTTTCGGTCATAAAGGTTTTTTTAGTGCTCTTGGTGGGGCTGAGATTGCTTTGTTTTGTTCGTTATTTTTTGGATTTATGGTTTTATTAGTGTGTTTGGTATTTAAAAAATTTAAGTTACAATTTTTAGTTTCAAATTTAATTTTTTTAATTCAATTATCTATCTTGGCAAGTTTTTTTGAATACTTTGATAGTGTTGATAATTTTGTAATACCTAGTTTGGCAAAAAATATGCCATATTCATGCGCGTTTGTTATTTTTGTGGGTGCCTGCATGATTGGTTTTTGTTGTAGCGATATAAAACGTGTTGGAGTAATCAGGAGTGTAAGCGCCAAATTAACCGCTCCCTAGACATTCCAGAGTAAAATTAAAGGTGCCGGAGGGATTATTTTTTGATCAGCTCTTTTTGTTGTTGTCTAGAAAGTAATGCCGTTGCTTGAGTAAATATTCTTACTGACTCAGGCTTTCAGAAGATTAAAGGTGCCGGAGGGATTATTTTTGGAGGGATTATTTTTTGATCAATCCCTTTGGCGCCCACCTCGCTAATAATTTTTTGCCTGAAAAAAGATTTTGCTTGTCTAGGCTTTCAAATGAAGCTCGCCAGGTTTGCTGCGAGTGGACTGCAAAAACACATCTTTTTCCATAAAGGCATATTTTTCAGTAATAGGTCGCAGTGCTTCAGGGTGTAGCAGATAAAACGCGTAGCTCTCTGCAAAATCTTCACTGGCATTGGTGGATGCGCACTTGCTGACTTTGGTTGATCCCGGATAGATTTCCGTTACCCACTTCTTGCGCACCGCGCTATCCAGTCTGTGTAGAAAAACAAAATGCCCCAATTCATGGGCAATAGTGTGAAGCAGTTCACGTTCTCCGCAAAACGGGTACAGAGCAATTGAATGCAAATGCTGCAAATACTGGCCTTTGATATGCGAAGGAACATAACGCCTGGCTTGTAACAGTGGTTGCTGCATCTGGCGCAGCGGGTCGTAGAGTATTTCTTGCAAGCCTTGCAGATGAAAAGAGGTAAATGTTGTTCATTTTTTAATCCCTCCGGCACCTTTAAAGCCGCCCGTATGGTCTACGCTTGAACTGAGAGAAAGCGGGCGGGATGAAGCCATGGCAAAGCTGGCAGGCACTGCAGAAATTGCGGGTAATCCGGCGATAGCGGCGCACGAAGATATGCCCGCATTGTCGAGTATTCGCCAGCTGCAGCACGACATGGAAACCGGCGCAGGTTCGCCGCTAGGCTTGTTAGGGCAGGCCGTTTTGCACGATGAACGCGTGATCGAACGGGTGCTGCGGGTCGCCAATCACCATGCCGGCCATCAAGCCGTTGGTACCATCACGACATTGGGGCGCGCCATTGCGTTATTGGGGCTTGGCCAGGTCCGCAATATCTGTATCACCGCCCGTTTGATGGAAACCCTGTTGCGGGATCGCAGCCATACCACGGAAGAGCAGGAGCGCTGGCTGGCTGAGCTGGCGCTGGCGCTGCACATGGCCATGCAGGCGCGGCAACTGATGCAGGATTGCGATGCCGAGCTGCGTGAGACGGTGTACCTGTCGGCGCTGATGCAGGGGTTGGGGGAAAACATACATGCGGCCATGCCGCACTGCCAGATAGCCATCAGCCACGCCAGTAATTTTTGTCATGCGGCAAAGGACAGCTGGCAGAGTGATGCTACGTTGGAAGCTATCAGCCATATAGCGACGTTTACAGGCACCAGTAACAGTGCTGCCGAAAGACGTTTGCGCCTGTGTTGCCACCAGACTGCCGAATTGGCCGTGTTGTACGGCGCGGGGCAGCTCATCCATTTTCTGCCGCACAGCTACAGCCATTTGTGTCCGGTCAGCAACCAGCCCGTGCAGGCACCCCCCAGGGCAGCTGCTGACAGACCTGATCTCGCCCTGCAGTTACATCTGTTGCATGAACTGGCCTCTGTCGCTATTGAAAAACCGGATTTTGATCTGGTATTGCACACTGCACTGGAAGGTATACAGCGCGGCCTGCAGATGGATCGCAGTCTCGTCTGCCTGGTGGAGGCTGATGGACAGCAACTGGTGCCGCGTTTCGCACTGGGGCGCGATTCCGATATGTGGATCAGCCATTTTTCAATGCCGCTAACCAACATCGAGAATGTATTCAGTCATGTGATGGAGCGTGGCATCAGTTACTGGGTGGGTTCCAACCAGATGCCGTTGACCCACCATTTGTGCACACCTCGCATGTTGCACACCACCTGTGCCAGTGAATGTTTTATCGCGCCGCTGCAATTCGGTTCGCATGTGATAGGCGTGTTGTATGCGGATCGCTACGCCAGTCGCCGCGCTTTTACAGAAGAGGATTACCGCAGCTTCCGCCATTTTGCGCTGCAAGTGTGCATGTGCCTGCAAATGGCTATGCAGATGGGCTGAGCAACAATTACCATGGGAACCCTTGGAGGGCTCCCATGCCGCACACTTATATCAAACGTATCCTCAATGCTCGCGTCTACGAAGTCGCACAGGAAACGCCGCTAGACCCGATGCGTTTTCTCTCTGCACGCATCAATAATCGTGTATTGCTGAAACGTGAAGACTTGCAGCCGGTGTTTTCGTTCAAATTGCGCGGCGCGTACAACAAGATGTGCCAGTTGCCACAGGAAGCACTGGATCGTGGCGTGATTGCCGCATCAGCTGGTAATCACGCACAAGGGCTCGCATTGTCTGCGGCACGCATGGGTGTGAAAGCGACTATCGTGATGCCGCGCACCACACCACACATCAAAGTGGATGCAGTGAAAGCACGCGGAGCAAAAGTGATTTTGCATGGCGATACCTACGATGAAGCTGCCGCGCATGCACAACATCTGGTCAAGGAAAAAAGGCTGACGTATGTGCATCCGTATGATGATCCGGATGTGATCGCAGGGCAGGGCACCATCGGCATGGAAATTGTGCGCCAGCATCCTGATACATTGCACGCAGTGTTTGTGCCAGTCGGTGGTGGTGGTTTGTGCGCTGGCGTTGCTGCCTATATCAAATATGTGCGCCCGGAAGTGAAAGTATTTGCGGTAGAAGCGGAAGATTCCGCTTGCCTCGCGGCTGCGATGAAAGCGAAAAAACGCGTGAAGCTGGCGCAAGTAGGTTTGTTTGCCGATGGCACAGCTGTTGCGCAGATCGGCGAAGAAACATTTCGTGTGTTGCGAAAAACAATTGATGGCGTGATTACAGTTAACACTGACGAAATCTGCGCAGCGATCAAGGATATTTTCGACGACACACGTTCCATCGCAGAGCCATCCGGTGCGCTGGCGTTGGCTGGACTGAAAAAATATGTCGAAGAAAACAAAGTGAGCGGTGAAAATCTGGTGGCGATCGACAGCGGCGCCAACACCAATTTTGATCGCCTGCGTTATATTTCCGAACGCACGGAAATCGGTGAGCAACGCGAAGCGGTATTGGCGGTGACTATTCCGGAAAAGCCCGGCAGCTTCAAAGCGTTTTGCAATACTCTGGGTAAACGCAATATCACAGAATTCAATTACCGTTACGCCGATGATAAGCAGGCACATATTTTTGTGGGCGTGCAAGTGGCAGGCAGCGGTAAAGATCGGACGGAGTTGTTGAAAGAACTGGATAGCAAAGGCTATCCAGTTCTCGACATGACCGACAATGAAATGGCGAAATTACATATCCGCCATCTGGTTGGTGGTCGTGCAGCAGGCGTGAGCGATGAACGCATTTTCCGTTTTGAATTTCCGGAGCGCCCGGGTGCATTGATGCAATTTCTTGCAGGACTGGGCCAACGCTGGAATATCTCGCTATTCCATTACCGCAACCACGGTGCGGCAGATGGCCGCGTGCTCGCCGGTTTGCAAGTGCCGCGTGAAGAATATAAACAGTTGGAAAAATATCTGGATTCGCTCGGGTACCCGTGGATTGAAGAAACGGATAACAAGGCGTACCAATTATTTTTAAGCTAGCGTTTAAAAACTAACGCGGTACGCGCAACAATTCTTTTTCGGTGGCGATAATATCCAGCGGCATATCCCAGCTTTCTGTCGGCAATGTCTCTACTTCCTGGATGCTATGCGCGAGCCCTATCAGCAGTGGCCTGCTGTTCGGACGCTGGTGTTTAAAAGCAAACGTGCGATCGTAAAAACCACCGCCCATGCCCAGGCGATTGCCGCTGCGATCAAACCCTACCAGCGGCATCAACACCACTTGCATTGCCCATGCAGGCAATTGTTGTTCTTGTACTTGCGGTTCAGGAATACCGTAACGGTTATCCGATAATTTTTCGCCGCTGCGATAACGCACAAACCACACGCGATTACTGCCATCAGCATGCAGGCGCGGTAAATAACATTGCTTGCCACAACCTTCCAGAAAACGGACTAGCGGGCGAGGATCAATTTCACCGTCATTTGGCAAATAAAACGCAATGTGCTTGCTGCGCAAGACGGGCAAAAAATTGCGCAGTTGCCGCGCCAGCGCAAGAGACGCGGATTGCTGCTGCACAGGTGATAAAGCGCGGCGTGCAGCACGTAATTGTTTGCGGATGGTTTGGCGGGAAGTTGTCATAGTGAATGCAAAAGAGAAGTGCCCGGGGTGCCGCTGCCGGCGTAGCCTTGAACCCGAGGTTCAAGGTGGGCGCACCTGTGTTGCCTTAAGGCTTTCCGACGGGCGGACCTGCACACCGGCAACAACACGATACACCCTGGGTGTACATTATCGGCTCGAGGACATAACCGACTGGCGCACACCCCAGGTTGGATTCAGTATACGCCTCGCTGATAAAAATTGTCTTTATGGTTTTTCCAACAGTACTGTATAGCCGCGCACTATTTTGCCAGTCGGCCAGCTCAGTGACACCAGAAAGTCCAGCGTAGGTTCCTTGATGACGGCCTGGGTACTCAACAGGATGGAAGGGCCAGCGGTATTGTTCATGTCCAGTTCAAAGTGAACCGTGCCGTAAATAGCATCGCGGCTCATGTTGTGTTTGGCAAACTCTTCGGCAGTTGCCATGGCAACCAGCAGCTCTCCCTCTTTCAGGTCACCGGTTTTTACCAGCGCGATGCGTGCTTTCAGAGGCTCATTCAAGTGGGATTGCATGGTGAGTTCGCCCAGGCCAACGGCAAACGCAGTGCTCGACAATGTCAGCAATACAGTGGCGAACAGGGCAGTAAAACGCGCTTTCATGGTCATATCCTTTTGGCTGGTGTTTGTTGTCTGTTTAACAATCTTTGCAGCATATTACACCGTTTCCGCTTTATAGCGTTTCGCTGTCAGACAATCCCATCAGGTAGAGGATGCCGTCCAGTCCCAGTGTAGACAGTGACTGTCGCGCTGCTGCACGCACCATGGGTTTGGCACGAAAGGCGATGCCGAGCCCGGCAATCGACAACATGGGCAGGTCGTTAGCGCCATCACCCACCGCAATGGTTTGCTCCAGGCTGATGCCTTCCTGCGCGGCAATCTGGCGCAGCAGTGCGGCCTTGCGCTGGCCGTCGACAATTTCGCCCAACACACGGCCGGTGAGTTTGCCGTCTATGATTTCCAGCTCATTGGCATGGACATAATCAATACCGAGTCGATCCTGCAGGTGTTTGCCAAAATACTGGAAGCCACCGGAGAGGATCGCGGTCTTGTATCCGAGCTTTTGCAATGTGCGGACCAATACCTCTGCCCCTTCATTCAGGCGCAAGCGGGTAGCTACATGAGTAAGTACTCGCTCATCCATTCCTTTGAGTAAACCAACGCGCTCCAGCAGGCTCTGGCAGAAGTCCAGTTCGCCATTCATGGCTCTTTCTGTAATGGCTGCCACCTGTTTGCCAACGCCTGCTTCAGCTGCCAGTTCATCAATCACTTCGGCGTCGATCAGGGTGGAATCCATATCGAACGCGACCAAACGCCGGTTGCGGCGAAAGACATTGTCTTCCTGGAACGCGATATCCACATCCATATCATTGGCCAATGCCATAAACTCGCTGCGCAATGCCGGCAAGTCATCCACTTGCCCACGCACGGACAGTTCGACGCAAGCTTTGCTGTGCTGGTCAATTTTTTCCAGCGCCACACGGCCAGACAAACGGGAAATGTTATCGATGTTGAGGGCGCGTGCTGCCGCTATGGCAGTAACCCGTGCGATATGTTCTGCCGTCAGTTTGCGTGCTAACAAGGTGATGATATGGCGCGGTTTGCCCTGTTGGCTGACCCACTCAGCGTAGCTGTCGGCGCTGATAGGCTGAAAATGCACCGCTAGATGCTGGTCGTGCATACGGAACAGGATATCGCGCAACACCGGGCCGGAGTCGCGCTCTTCCGGCGGCACTTCCACCAGCAGGCCGAGGGACAGCGAGTCGTGAATCACGGCCTGGCCGATATCAAGCACATTCACACCGTAGTGCGCGAGGATGCCGGTGATGGTATTGGTCACGCCCGGTTTATCGCGCCCGGTGACGCTGATCAGGATAATTTCCCGCACGGCGGTTGCCTTATACCTTTTTGACAAACTGGGATTTCAATCCCATCGCGCCGACACCTTCGATACGGCAATCAATATCGTGATCGCCATCCACTAACCGGATGATTTTGACTTTGGTACCTACTTTCACCACCGATGATGAACCCTTGATTTTCAGATCCTTGATCACTGTGACCATGTCCCCATCCTGCAACACATTGCCATGGGCGTCGCGTATTTCACGCTTGTCTTCAGCGGTATCTGCCACAGCATCTCTTGACCATTCGTGTGCGCATTCCGGGCAAACAAACATGCTGCCATCTTCGTAAGTGTATTGTGATTGGCATTGTGGGCACGCGGGCAGATTGCTCATTCTGGTTCCTTAAATATATTGATTGTCTAGCCAGCGGTGACTGACTATCATCGCCGGCGCTCAGGAAGAGCGCGATATTGACACAACGCCAAGGATAGCAAATCTATGCACCCAGCACATGACACCGGCACGTTGTGCCTGGTTGCGCTCTGTCGCTTTCACCAACTGCCAGTCGATGCGGCGCAACTCTCCCGTGAATTTGGTGAATCTCTCGACGACACCGCCATTCAACGTGCCGCAAAAACTTTGGGCCTGCGTTGCAGGCTGGTTGTCCCGGATAAAAAAATTGACAACACCATGCTGCCCGCGATTGCCAAGCAGCGTGACGGCAGCTATTTCGTGTTGGCACGACAGCACGATAACAAATTCCTGATCCATGATTTACGCGAACCCCAGCCCCGCGCCATGGATGGCGCTGATTTTGAGCAACACTGGAATGGGGAGTTGCTGTTATTCGCTCGCCGGCGCACCGTCACAGAAAGTCTGCAACAGCAGTTTGATATCCGATGGTTTATTCCGGCGTTATTGAAATACAAAAAACTGTTTGGTGAAGTGATCATTGCCAGTTTTTTTCTGCAGGCGTTTGCCCTGATCACGCCGTTGTTTTTCCAGGTGGTGATGGACAAGGTGCTGGTGCATCACGGTTTGCAAACGCTGGATGTGCTCGCGGTCGGTTTTTTAGTGGTGGTCATTTTTGAAACATTGTTAGGCGGTATTCGCAGCTATGTTTTTTCTCACACCACCAACCGGGTGGATGTGGAACTGGGCAGCACGTTATACCGGCATTTGCTTGGATTGCCGCTGGCGTATTTCCAGTCGCGTTCAGTAGGGCAGAGTGTGGCGCGCGTGCGCGAACTGGATTCTATCCGCAATTTTATTACCGGCTCTGCACTCACGCTGGTGATTGATCTGTTGTTTACTTTCGTGTTTATGGCGCTGATGTTGTATTACAGTGTCTCGCTTAGCATGGTGGTGTTAGTCACTATTCCACTGTATGTATTGCTGTCTATATTGATCACGCCATTGTTGCGCGCACGTCTGGATGAAAAATTCAGGCACAGCGCCACTAACCAGAGTTTTCTGGTTGAATCGATTGCAGGTGCTGAAACGGTTAAAAGTCTGGCGCTGGAACCACAGATGCAACGTCATTGGGAAGACAATCTCGCTAATTATGTGACCAGCAGTTTTCGTGCGCAGCAGGTAGGAAGTGTCGCTTCGCAGACTGCCGGCCTGATTAATAAGTTGATGACGCTGGGTATTTTATGGTGGGGTGCGCAGTTGGTGATGCGTGGAGAGCTGAGTGTCGGGCAACTGGTGGCGTTTAATATGTTGGCTGGGCGCATCAGTGGGCCGATATTGAAACTGGTGCAACTCGCGCAGGATTTTCAGCAGGCACGCATTTCTGTCGACAGGCTTGGCGATATTCTCAACACGCCGCGTGAGCCTGGCTTTAATCCCGGTCGCAGTACTTTGCCGCAATTGCAAGGCGCCGTGAATTTCGAGCATGTACGTTTCCGTTATCGTACGGATGGACAGGTGATTCTTGATGAACTCAATCTGCAGGTAAAACCCGGTGAAATTATCGGCATTGTCGGGCGCTCCGGTTCTGGCAAAAGCACGCTGACGAAGTTGGTGCAGCGTTTGTACGTGCCGGAAGCAGGCCGTGTGCTGGTGGATGGTGTTGACCTTGCTATGGCGGATACTGCGTGGTTGCGTCGTCATATCGGTGTGGTGCTGCAGGATAATTTTCTGTTCAACCGCAGCGTGCGAGATAACATTGCACTCGCCAATCCGGCTATTCCTATGGAAGCGATTGTGCAGGCAGCGACACTTGCTGGTGCTCATGAATTTATTGCAGCAATGCCGCAAGCGTATGACACGCTGGTGGAAGAGCAAGGCAGTAATCTTTCCGGTGGCCAGCGTCAACGCATTGCGATTGCGCGCGCGTTGATCACCCAGCCGCGCATTCTGGTTTTTGACGAAGCGACCAGTGCGCTGGATTATGAATCGGAGCGTGTTATCCAGAATAACATGGCCGCCATTTGCAAAAATCGCACGGTATTTATTATTGCGCATCGACTGTCTACCGTGCAGGGTTGTGATCGCATTATTGTCATGGAGAAAGGTCGCTTGGTGGAGCAGGGGACTCATGCACAGTTGTTGCGAAAAAACGGCTACTACGCGCAATTGCATCGCTACCAGAATGAAGTGTCGCCGTTACGGAAACTCGGTTGATGAAAAACAGCTTTGAAAAAACGCGCGTGCAATTTCTTCCTGCTGCCCTGGAAATCCAGCACAGTCCGCCACATCCATTAGCGCACTGGTTGGGCAGTGGCATGATTGTTTTCTTTACACTATGCGTGCTATGGGCCTGTTTTGGCAGGTTGGATGTGGTCGCTGTGGCAGAAGGAAAAATTGTTCCTTCATCGCGTGTCAAACAAATACAGCCACTGGAAAAAGGCGTAGTGAAAGACATTTTTGTGCACGAAGGACAGGTCGTTAAGGCCGGTGATCCATTGGTGGCGCTGGACAGAACCAGCAGCGGTGCTGAACGTGAACGTATTGCCAATGAGTTATTAAAAACGGAAGAGATGCTGGAGCGCGCGAGACATTTTTTGATGTTGCTGGAAGATAAGGAAAATGAAGCGCCACTATCATCATCATTGCAAACATTGTTATTGGAGCAACAGTGGCAGCAATACAGTGCGCAGTTGGCTTCCTTGCGCAGCCAGCGTGACAACCGGGCAGCAGAAAAGCAGGTGAACGCAGAAACGATTATTAAACTGCAAGCCACGCTGCCCATTGCCAGTAAGCGAGTAAATGATCTGAAACCATTGGTAGAGAAAAAACTGGTGGCTGCCAATCAATACCTTGAGCTGGAAGAGATGCGTATTACCCAACAACAGGATCTGGCGGCTGCCAGGGCACGCAACACGCAACTGGCCGCGGCCATCATAGAAATAGAGCAGCAGATATTGGCGCTCACGGCGCAAACACGCGCGCAAACGCTCTCACAAATAGCGGATGCTGAACGACAAACCCACAGCCTGCATGAACAGCTGACGCAAGCAAAAGATTTTGATGCCAGGCAAGTACTTTATGCGCCGGTAACCGGGCAGGTAAAAGATCTTGCTGTCAACACGGTGGGTGGCGTGGTGATGGAAGCGCAGCAATTGATGTTGGTTGTGCCGGATGATGCACAGCTGGAAGCAGAAGTGTGGTTGCCCAACCAGGATATCGGTTTTGTGCAGGAAAATGATCAGGCAGTGATCAAGGTGCACACATTTCCGTTTACCAGATACGGCACTATTGATGCCATAGTCACGCGCATATCCGGTGACGCCATCACTGATGAAAAAATGGCAAAAGAAAAAGGTGGCTTATTGTTCGGCATGAGTTTGCTGATGGCAAAAAATACATTGCAGGTGGACGAGCGTGAAGTAAAACTGATGCCAGGTATGCAGGTCACGGCAGAAATTATTACTGGCCAACGGCGGTTGATTGAATATTTTCTGGCGCCATTGCAGCAACATGTGCAGGAGAGCGCACGTGAGCGTTAAGCCAATCTTGTCTCGATGCAGGTGACAGTAACAAGCGTACCTGTGACACGAAAACGGATGTTGATGTGTTCCAGCCACACGCCGTATTCATGATCATCCTGCTGGATGGCGCGATAAGCCGGACGTGGATCTTGCGCGAGCACTTCGTTGATCAAGGCGCACAAATCCGGTGAAAGCATCAGGGTTGATGCATCGATGGTTGCCTGCTCACTCCATTGTATGGACAACAAAACCGGCGCTGTTGTCGCGAAACCGGCATGAGCATCAGGAATGCTATCGGCATAAGGAATGTAAGGTTTGATATCGAGTACGGGTGTGCCATCGAGCAGATCAGCTCCGCGCAGCAACAACTCTTTGCCGTTTTCGCCATCAACAATCGAGATCAACTCTACGACAGACAAGCCGAGCGGATTGGGGCGGAACATGGTGCGTGTAGCGAATACACCGCAGCGCTCGTTGCCGCCTAGTCGCGGTGGCCGCACGCCCGGTTGCCAGCCCCGTTCAAGGGTGGCGTGAAAGACAAAGGTAAGCCACAGGTGCGAGAAACCTTCCAGACCAGCCAGACACTCGGCAGTGGCGCAGTCCGGCTGCAGGACAAGGCGGCTAATGGCATGGGGTGCCAATCCTGGTTGGCGCGGGATGCCGAATTTCTCGCGAAAGGGCGAACGCAGGGTGCCGATGGCGCTGAAGGTATACTGGGTCATGTTCGCATTCTGCCGGAAATACCCAGCGTGGCCAGCAAAAAATCAGTTGATGTAGCCGATGTTATTCCGCAATTGCGTGATGGTGTTAGTGCCAGCCGCGTGCAGGTCACGCCTGGTGTGTGGCCATCCGCATTGGCATTTTTATGTGTGCAGTTTCCTGCCGTGGGCGAAGTCGTATGGTTATCCCGCTTTGCGCGTGGTTTGGTGCTGGATACACATGGCAAGGTAATGACGGCAGACAGTGCCTGTGTTAACGGCGAACGGATTTATTATTACCGTGAGCTGGAACATGAGATCGAGATTCCATTTTATGAAACCATTCTTTATCAGGATGAACATATTCTGGTGGCAGACAAACCACATTTCCTGCCGGTGATTCCATCGGGAAAGTATGTGCAACAGACATTGCTGGTACGACTGAAAAAAACAACCGGCATTGCAGGGTTGTCACCAGTGCATCGCATCGATAAAGACACGGCTGGCCTCGTATTGTTCTCGGTTAATCCGGCAACGCGTGATGCGTATCAATCACTGTTTCGCCATCATGCCGTGAAAAAAATCTACCATGCTATTGCGCCGCTACTGGAAAACAGACAATTGCCTCTGCGATATTGCAGTCGACTGGTGGAGGATGAGCAATTTTTTCGCACGCGTGAAGTGACGGGAGAGGAAAATAGTGAAACACATATCGAATTGATACAAAAACTGGATGGACTCGGGTTGTATCGACTACAGCCTGTGACGGGTCGTAAACACCAGTTGCGCGTACATTTATTTAATCTCGGGATTCCGATATGTAATGATCCGTTGTACCCGGAAGCAAAAACATTAGTAGAGCAGGATTTCAGCAAACCGCTGCAGCTGTTGGCGAAGTCGCTGTTTTTTACTGATCCGCTGACGAAAGAAAAGAGATATTTTGAAAGTCATCGAAATCTTGGGCTGTAAAACGTTTACAAAAGTTTTATCTGGTTGCGCAGATCGGTGACATTGCGCCGGCTGATAATAGGTTTAACCGATGTTCCTTGTAGTTGCACGCAGTAATGGCCCGGAGGCACTTTCTGCATACCCGTGACATGCGGCATGGAAATCAGGGCATTGCGGTGTACGCGGACGAAACGGTCACCAAATTCGTCTTCGATGTCTTTCAGTGCATCATCAATCAGCAGTTCGCCTTTGACGTGATAAACCGTGACATATTTATGGTCAGCGATAAAGCAACGTACATCGGCAATAGGAACTAGTACCAAACCGTTTCTTGTGCGTGCACTGATATGTTGTCTGGAGACAATTTTAGGCTTGTTGTCAGTATTGTCTGTTCCCGGGGAAGTGGAAATTTTTTGTAACTGGGCGCGGTTGAGTTTTTCTGCAGATGCCAAAGAAGACTTCAGCTGCTCTACATTAATCGGTTTTAGCAGATAGCCTACGGCATGTGTCTGGAATGCTTCCAGGGCATGTTCGCTGTAAGCTGTGCAAAAAATAATAGCGGGTGGATTTTCCAATTTCATCAAATGGCGAGCCACCTCCAGGCCATCCATACCCGGCATACGAATATCGAGTAAGACCAGATCAGGCAATAATTTTTCCGCTTGCGTAATGGCGCTTTTGCCATCGGCGGCGTCCCCGACCACTGTGTGTCCACCGATTTTTACAATGAGGCGGGCGAGGCGATCACGAGCCAGTTTTTCATCATCAACGATAAGAATTCTCATACGCTACTTCCCTGTTCAGTAGTACCCGCTTCGAGTGGAATAGTGAATCTGACGATAAACTGCTGTGAATCACGTTCAAGGTTGAAAACAGCCGCATCACCATAACGCGCATACAAACGCTGTTCAAGATTGTCGAGCGCCATTCCGTTACCTTTGTTGCGATTAAGGTTGGCTGTGTCTTGTGTGTAGGGATTGCAGATTGTGCAATGCAGCTGGTCATTTTTGTCGCTGAGTTGTATGTCAATGGTGCCGCCATCCACCAAAGGCTGAATACCATGATAGATGGCGTTTTCTATTAGCGGCTGTAGGCAAAGTGACGGCACAATCGTCTGGTCATTCTGCAGGTTTTTTTGCCAGTTGACACGAAGTCGGTCACCCAATCGCAACTGTTCAATATTGATGTAGCGTTCACACAGCGATATCTCCTGTGCCAGTGGCACCAGATCTTCTTCATCCGAGAGGCTGGCGCGGAACAGTGCGCTCATGTCCTCTACCACACGCTCAGCTGTCTCCGGATCACTATCAATCAAGCTGGCAACAATATTCATACTGTTGAAAAGAAAGTGCGGACGGATACGGGACTGTAACGATTGGAAGCGTGCTTGCATGGTGGCTTGCATCTGTGCCTGTTGCTGTATATGCAATTGTTGTTGCAAGTAAAAATAACGCAACACCAGGCCGGCGAGTATGCCGCCTACCGCAATGTGCTGGATCACACTCCAGATACTGCTGTACCAATCGAAGGTTAGATAGGATAAAAGCCATTGTCCGGCGATGGCGACAAGCGTGATGACCAGTAGCAGGGTGGTAAAGCACAGTGCCACGCCGCTGGCAGCGGACATGCGTTGCAAGAGTGGGCGCAAGCGGCATAGTAGAGCGGCGCCAATCAGTACGATCCAGAGTGTTTCTGCGGACAGCAGTGAAAAACGTAGCCAGTCAAAATTCGGGAGCGTGCTGGCAGCAACCGCCATCGCCAATACAATCAGTTGCCCGACCAGAATTAGCGGCAATAATGCGGTGATACTGCACAAATCGGGCAGATAGAAATGTGAATTGACAACTTTGGTGGGTGTGACCCTGCCTAACTCTTTTTTTTCAAACAAAGACATACTGATATAATCATTCTCTATTTGTTAATCAAACATAGCCGGACTGCCCATGAGTGACCAGAGCAAAACCCCGCCACAGGCTGACGATAGCACGATTAAACCGTGGGGCGGCCGCTTCAGTGAAGCGACAGATGCCTTTGTGGAGCGTTTTACTGCCTCAGTGGTCTTTGACCAACGCTTATACCGGCAGGATATTCGTGGTTCGTTGGCGCACGCACAGATGCTCAATCGTGTGGGTGTGCTCACCGATGCAGAACTGGCAGTCATTGAAAAAGGTCTGGCTGACATTCAGGCACAAATCGAGCGCGGTGAATTCAAGTGGTCTGTCGCGCTGGAAGATGTGCACATGAACATCGAGGCGCGCTTGACTGATGCCATTGGTATTGCCGGAAAAAAATTGCACACCGGCCGTTCGCGCAATGATCAGGTAGCCACGGATGTGCGTTTGTATCTCCGTGATGAGATAGACAACATTCGCTGCGAATTGACACGCCTGCAACGTGGCATGGTGCAACTGGCAACGCGTGAACACGCGACCATCATGCCCGGTTTTACCCATCTGCAAACGGCGCAGCCGATTACGTTTGGTCACCATGTTCTGGCGTGGAATGAAATGCTTGAACGCGATTACAGTCGCATGGTGGACTGCCAGAAACGTTTGAATCAGTCACCGCTCGGTGCTGCTGCGTTGGCAGGTACAACATATCCGATTGACAGGGGTCTCTCTGCGTCGTTGCTGGGATTTGATAGCCCGACTGAAAACTCGCTGGACTCGGTGAGCGATCGCGATTTTGCGATTGAATTTTGTGCGGCAGCTGCGTTAATTACCACGCACTTGTCGCGCATGAGTGAAGAGCTGGTGTTGTGGACATCAGCGCAATTCAATTTTGTGCAATTGCCGGATCGGTTTTGCACTGGTTCTTCGATCATGCCACAGAAGAAAAATCCCGACGTGCCTGAGCTGGTGCGTGGAAAAAGTGGTCGTGTGAACGGAGACTTGATTGCGTTGCTCACGCTGATGAAAGGCCAGCCACTCGCATACAACAAAGATAATCAGGAAGACAAAGAACCGTTGTTTGATGCTGTAGATACGGTGAAAGATTGCCTGCGTGCGTTTGCAGACATGATTCCCGCTATCGAACCAAAACGGGAAGTGATGTATGAAGCCGCGCGCCGTGGTTTTGCCACAGCGACGGATCTCGCGGATTATCTGGTGCGTAAAGGTGTAGCGTTTCGGGATGCGCATGAAGTAGTGGGCAAAGCCGTTGGCCATGGAGTGAAAACAGGCAAGGATCTCGCCGAAATGACACTCGCCGAATTGCAGGCTTTTGGATCAATGATCGAGAATGATGTGTTTGCAGTGTTAACACTGGAAGGTTCAGTGAATGCACGCAACCATATTGGCGGCACAGCGCCGGTGCAGGTAAAAGCGGCCGCAGAACGCGCCAGTGCGCGGTTGGATGCGCGTGGTGGTTGTGTGGCGAGTCAAGACGAATAAAAATATTTTCCATCTTCAATGCGCAGCATCGTCAGGAAACGTCCCCATACACAGCCGCTATCCAGCGCGATAATATTATCGGCGCCGGTGTGAGTTTCCAGTGCGGCCCAGTGACCAAACAACACGCGCCAACCTGCAGGCGGCACAAAACGCGTAAACCACGGCACGTAGCCCGACGGAATATCGGCAAGACCTTCCTTGTAACGCAATTCGAGCGCATTATTTTTTTCAGGTTTTTTATGAACGGCGCAGATACGCATGCGGGTAAATGCATTGGTGATAAAACGCAGGCGATCCATGCCATGTAAATTTTCATCCCAGTTTTCTGGCTCGTTACCGTACATATGCTGCAGAAAATCCAGGCATTGTCCGGATTGCAAAACAGCTTCTACTTCCTGTGCTAGCTGGTGTGCTTGAGGAATGTCCCATCCCGGAAAAATACCGGCATGTACTAATGCAAGTTTTCGTGTTTTATCTACAACCATTAATGATTGCTGGCGCAACCAATCCATCAGTTCATCGCAATCTGGCGCAGAAAGAATATCCGCTAGCGTATCTTTTTTCTTGCTGTTGCCTCCAGACATGGCTACAGCAAGCAGATGCAGATCGTGATTGCCCAGCACGGTAACAGCGGATTTGCCGAGTGATTTTACCAGGCGCAAACATTCAAGCGATTGCGGGCCACGGTTCACCAGATCACCTGTCAGCCACAACACGTCTTTTGCAGGATCAAATTTTACTGCTGCCAGTAACTGCTGCAGTTCACGGTAACAGCCTTGCAAGTCACCAACAACGTAAGTGGACATGGTTGTATTGGCTCATTAGTTGTTAATGAAGTGAACCGGGTTTGGATAAAGTGAAACGCGGGATCAGCGCTTTGAACGTGTCACCATTCTCCTGTTGCATGCTGTAACTACCTTCCATCGTACCTACCGGTGTTTCCAACACTGCGCCACTTGTGTAGTGAAAAGATTGCTGTGGTGCGATCCAGGGTTGTTGGCCGACGACACCATCGCCACGCACTTCTTCCACTTTGCGATTGCCGTCTGTGATGATCCAGTGACGACGCAGCAATTGCACAGGGTATTCGCCATTGTTGGTAATACTGATGGAATAGGCAAAAGCAAAACGCTGTACGGCAGGTAAGGAATGCTCTGCCAGATATTGGGTTTTGACCTGAATGGTTATGCCAGACATGTGGGTAAATCTCCTTCAGGTGTATTGTCCAGTTGATTGGCAAGCCGGACAAAATCGGTAACGGATAATGTTTCTGCACGGGCATCCGGATTGATATCAGCTGCAATAATCTGTTCTTCCGTAGCAATAACTTTCAATGTGTTGCGTAAAGTTTTGCGGCGTTGTTGAAAAGCGATATTCACCAGTTGTGACAAGGTTTGGGTGTTGTGTGCGGTTAGTTCAGGGGTACATGGCTGTAAACGCACAATAGCAGACATGACTTTTGGTGGTGGAAAAAAACAGCCAGGTGGCACATCAAACAGCGGAGTAACCCGGCAATAGTATTGCGCCATGATACTGAGCCTGCCGTAATCCTTGTTGCCAGGTTCTGCAGCCATGCGTTGTACCACTTCTTTTTGCAACATGAAATGCATATCGCGGATGCAGTCGCGCTGGGCAAGAAGATGAAACAGCAGTGGCGTAGAAATATTGTACGGTAAATTTCCCACTACACGCAGACTGTGTGGCGCGGCGTTCAGGCTATGCAGATCAAACTGCAGTGCATCACCTTCAATCAATGAGAAATGTTTGTTATCTGCAAATTTAAGCCGCAGCATGGCCGCGAGATCGCGATCGAGTTCTACTGCTGTCAGTTGCGGTTGGTATGGCAGGATAACAGCGGTGAGTGCGCCTTGGCCGGGGCCAATTTCCAACACAGGTTCATTTTCCTTGGGGGCAATACTACTGACAATGCGCTGGATGATGCGTATATCGTGCAAAAAATTTTGCCCGAAACGCTTGCGTGGCTTATGAAAAACCTCTTCCTGGCTGCGAGTCATAAACAATTGGCGCCTCTGGCTGCATGTTGCAACATCTGCACAGCGCTATCAACGGCAAGTTGCAGGCTGTTGTGCTGCGCGCGACCACTGCCAGCAAGATCCAGTGCTGTGCCGTGATCAACAGACGTGCGCACGAACGGCAAGCCCAATGTGATATTAATGGCCTCACCAAAACCTTGTGCTTTCAACACAGGCAAACCCTGGTCGTGATACATCGCTACGACTACATCAATGCCTTGCAAGCGATCGTGTGTGAATGCCGTATCGGCGGGCACCGGGTCAGTCAATGAAAAGCCTTTTTCGCGTAATGCTGCGATTACTGGTTCAATAATATTTTTTTCTTCCGTGCCGAGATGGCCGTTTTCACCTGCATGGGGATTCAGGCCGCACACCAGAATATGTGGTGCGCTCCCGGTGAAATAGCGTTGCAGATCTGCGTGTACGATTTGCAGTGTGCGCTGTACGCTTTCAGTGGTAATGGCATCTGGAACAGCGCGCAGCGGAAGGTGTGTGGTTACCAACGCCACCCGCAAAGTTGTAGTGGCCAGCATCATGACAACTTTGTCGCAGCCGGCTATAGCTTGCAGGAATTCAGTGTGGCCACTAAAAACAATGCCGGCATCGTTAAGAATACTTTTTTGTATGGGGCCAGTGACCAGCGCCAGTTTATGAGGTTGTTGCAGACAATCCATTGCTGCACTGCGAAGACAATCGAGTACATAAGTGGCGTTGCGTGTATCAAGCATGCCAGCAGCAACAGGCGCAGAGATAATGTGAGGTTTTATATACAACGCCCCGGCAGGTAATGCTGCATCGGGCAATGAGTCGTTTACTGTGTGCAAGCAGAGAGGCAATTGCAATTGCTGTGCGCGAGCTAACAAGAGATCGGGATCGGCGTAAGCAATCACTGGAATATGTTGAGCTTGCTGCACGAGTTGCACAGTAATATCCGGCCCGATGCCGGCGGGTTCGCCAGGGGTTAGCGCAATGGCGTTTGCAGTAACATTCTCGGCGAGATCAGCGGTCACGTCACGCCCCGTCAGTACTATGATTTAATCTGGATATAAGCCTTGTCGCGCAATTCTTTCAGCCAGCGTGGTAATTCATCCTGAAACTGGCGTTTACGCAAAATCATCTGCGCTTGTTGGCGCAAAATCTGCTCACTCATGTTTTGTTCGCGCCGTTCCAGCACTTGCACAATGTGCCAACCATATTGGGTACGGAAAGGAGGCGATACTTTCCCAAGCTCAGTATTCTCTACCATCTGTTCGAACTCCGGAACCATCTGGCCGGGCGAAGACCAGCCAAGATCGCCGCCTTTCATGGCCGAACCGGGATCTTCGGAATATTTTTTTGCCAGCGCAGCAAAGTCGCCGCCTTTTTGAACGGCGGTACTAATTTTTTGCAGTAGTGCCTGCGTCTCTTCATCATTGCGAATTGCAGATGGCTTGATCAGGATGTGGCGCGCATGCGATTGGCTGACAGGTTTTTCCTCGGCAGCTTGCATGGCCACTCGGCGGCCCTCCTCGGAGTTAAGAAAGTTATCGATATCCTGCTCCGAGATATCAATGCGTTTGATAACCAGCGCTTGTTGTACTTGCTGGATGATAATTTGTCGCTGCACATTCTCGCGGAATACTGCCAGTGGTATGCCTTGGCGTTCCAATTCACTTTGAAAAGTAGCGCTGCTCATTTTGTTTTGCGCTGCAATACTCTCGATGGCAGCATCCAGCTGTTCATTGCTGACTTTGACCCCGGCGCGCTCCCCCATTTGTACTTGCAGACTTTCAACAATCAGTTTTTCCAGCACCTGACGTTGCAGAATTTCCTCAGGAGGCAATGGTTGCCCTGCTTGCTTGATCTGGTGGGCGAGTAGATTCACTTGTAGCGCCAGTTCGCTGGCCATGATGACATCGTCATTGACGACAGCCACAACTTTGTCCAGTGTTTGTGTGTATGCAGCAGGCATAAAAAATGCGGCAGCCAAGCTGATCACAAACACGCAGGTCGTCAGGATGTTTTTACCATTCATGTGTTCTGTCCGCTTAATCAAGTGCTTTATTCCTGTCTTCATAACCCTGGATGCTGTCAGACAGTATGTTATCTACGCTATCGCCGATATTACCGAGGCTTTTTAGCTGCACTTGCAAGAAAATTCCGTTGTCGGTTTTTTGCTGGTCAACAAAATCGGTAAATTGTTCATTAACCACCCAGCTACGGGCAATCAGTCGCGCACTCCAGCAGCAATTGTCGTATTCAAAACCGGCAATGGTTTCCAGATCGCGGCTGTTAGTCGCATCGTGATTCCAGTGTCCAATCAGACTCCACTGGTTATTCAGTGGGTAAACAGCAGAAGCGTAATATTGTTCGACAGCCTGATCCGTTGTTGTTCCGAATATACCAGCGGTCGGCTCACGATCAAGGTACTGATAGCCGGTGTTGAACAACAGGCCAGCTTCATCGCGATAGCGCAATGCCAATGATTGGCGATCCCGTTTAGCTTTGTCCTCATTCCACAAAGTTTCTGTACGCGCATCCCAGTGACTTGTCAGGCGTGCTGCTGCGTCCAGTACTACATCCGATTTAGTGCGATTCTGTTCATAGGCGGTGGTAGCAGGGTCAATCTCCAACACCACTTCGCGTTTATCCAGATAGAAAGTTTGGCCGATACCGACACGCAACAGTTCGCGACCAGTGGTCGGGCTCAACAAGCGCGAACTGACGCCGGTGGAAACCTGGTTGGCGTCATCAATAAAGTCTTCACCTGCGAGACGATAATCACGGAACAATTGTGTGTAGGAATACGTCAGTGAGTTACTGTCAAAGCTGTAAATATCATCCTGATTTTTTTGTTGTGAATAATAGTAGAACAGGCGCGGTTCCAGTGTCTGGCGATAATTTTCACCGAACCATTGGCTGTCACGTTCAAAGATCAAACCGCTATCGATGCTGGCAAAACCTGCCGTGGTGGATGGATTGCTGTTCGGTGTGTTGATCGTGGTGTCATCCAGTTCCTGTGATACGTGACGTATCCCCACAGTAGGCGTGAGAAATGCGCCAGCGCTGCGCAAAGGGAGGCCGATGTTGTAATCCAGGTTGTAACGGCGTCCGGAAATCGGCACGGTTTCTTTGCCTTCCAGATCGTAATACACCGGCGCGTTGAAAACGGCGGTATCGAAAGAATCTTCAATGCCATTGCGGTTGAGGTCGCGATACTGATTGGTATCGGTGTGATCAAAACTGGTGAACGACTGGTGCAAGTTAATAACAGGACCGCTCTCCAGTACGTAAGTGCCATCGGCAAACAATGAAGGTAAAACTTTATGCGGGACAGCCAGATTAGGGTCCAGTGTTTGATATTCCTTGGCCAGTACGCCTACGCGCCAGTTTTCTGGCAAGTAATCAAATTCACCTTCCTTGCGCAGCTGCGAGGTGTTGGCGCCGTGAATGCCGCTGTTGCTGAAGTCATGAAAATATTGCTCGTCGCTGACTGCTGATATGTTGACCAGACTTTCCCAATTTTCAGCAGCACCATCGTGACGTGCCTGCATCAGCCAACGTTGATCCGGTACGTCATCGATCGATACTGTGCCGCTTGGATTGTAGACAACTGTTTGTTCAGTATTGGCTTTGTTGTCATTTGGCAAGAAACTGGTCGTTAAGCTGCTGTGTGTATTTTCCGTCATGTGGCGGAAGGCAGAACCCAACATCAAACCGCGGTCACCAATGTAGCGCGGTGTCAGCGTCAAGTCATAATCGGGAGCGAGATTGAAATAGTACGGTGTCTGGATATCAACGCCATCTTCACCAGTGCCGAAAGAAGGCACTAACAAACCGGACATGCGCTGATCACCCAATGGAAATTGCAAATACGGTGTGTAGAAAACCGGCACATCTTTTACGCGCAATGTCACGTCATGTGCGCGGCCTTGTGAATCGTTCGGATCCAGTGTCAGGCTGCTGGCTTTCAGCGCCCACTGTTCGTCATTAACGGGGCAATAACTGTAACTGGCGCCTGTCATGGCAATCACACCAGTGTCACTGCGTCCTAAACTATCTGCGCTACCGTGAATATGTTCCTTGTGCATCAGATACTGCACGTTTTCCAGCTGAGCAGTATTTTCATCCATCTGTATGTCAGCTTTGTCACCGGTCAATAATAAATTCGGTTCGCGCAATGTGACATTGCCTTCCAGCGTGACTTGCTGCGGATTTTTTTGCAGCTTGGCGCTGTCTGCACGCAGGTAACGATTTCCCTGGCTGATCTGCACATTGCCTTTCAGCATGGATACCTGATTTGTCATATCGGTATCTGTTTCATCAGCGTGCGCTTTTACTTCGGTATCAGCGGGATCTGTTTTATCGTCAACGCTGACAGGATCGATATACGCACCGCAGCAAATATCGGCGTCATGTTTTTGTGTGCTGGCCAATTGTTGTTTTTGTGCACTGGTCAGTTGTGCCAGCGGTACCCAGTCATCACTGATGCGGGTGATGTGAGTCGGTGCAGTAATGTCGTTAGCCGGTGTGTTTTCTTGCGTATCAGTAGTGGTCGCTGTACTGACAGTATTTGTCTCATTGGCAGATGTCGTTACACCGGTGGTGACAGCTTCGCCCACAGGTGTTTTGCCCGTTGCGGTGGCTTCAATGGCTGCATCTTCGACAGATGTTGCATCTGGCACACTCACTACGGAAGCGCCGGATTCATCCTGGTAAGCCCCAGCAGCAATACACGACCATTCGCCATTGGCATCGAGACTACAATCCCAACCAGCGTGCACGGGACTGGCGGCAGCGGCGAGAATCAGGCCCAGGCCGGTCAGCGTCTGGCGATGCCCTGGAAGAGGCGTGCGCGAAAGCAGTTTCATGTGGTTTATTCCGTTAAGAACTGACAGCTATAAAAGTCCGGCATTGTAATGGATTTAGCTGTGCTGTGGCGCAAGCAACTCTGCGGGTAGAATGCCTGCCTGAATGCCGCAATGAGGGACACATGGATCTGCCGCAGCAATTGAATGAGTGGGTTGGCCAACAACTGCATCAACCTGTGGTGGCGCTATCGCCCTTGGCTGGTGATGCAGGTTTTCGCCGCTACTGCCGTGTGAATA
>DATIDQ010000032.1:0-12365 GCA_035456205.1 Pseudomonadales bacterium | reverse complement strand
CAGTAGTTTGTGCTGGTCGGTATCCGGGTATTTTGTGCAGGTTCTGTTGTTGTCACGGGGTATTGATCCTCGTTGAATAATTGTGAGTTTCCAGTCCATATTGGTCAAACTGTTTTTCCTGAAAAACTATTTCACCCGCATATGTCTGCATGACAACAGTCGAACAGCGTGTGCCATAACCATCCAGCTGGATGAAGCGCGCAGAGAGATATTTTTCCAGTATGGGATCAATGCCTGTGTCAGGCAATTCACTGTCCTGCGCCTGTTGCCTGTCTGCCAGTACATCGAACAGATGATCCGGTTTTGTTTCGCTGCACATCAGGTCGAACAATTTTTGTTTGCCATCAATGACCTTGGGCCACGGTGTATCCAGTGCGGCATTGGACAAGCCATAAACGCCGGGCTGTAGTTCGCGGCACTCTCCCTGGCTGTTGCCGTAGTACAGTTGATTGCCGTCGCTCACCAGTAAGTTGAACGGACTGTAGTGATGTAGTGACGATTGCAGTGCTTGCAGGAAATCAGCTGGTGCTTTTTCACTATCCAGAAAATTCTGTACAAGGAGGCCGCGCGATAATTCGCCGGGTAAAGAGCCCGTGGTTGCATTCATATTGCGAACATTGGTGACTGCTGCAAAACGTCCATTTTTGGTTACACCCAACCAGCTGCCGCCTTTTTCCAGATCGCGTCCGGCAAGAATGTGTGGCGCGTCCTCCCAGAAGTGAGCGGTTGCAGTCGGGCGTGCATAAAACTCATCGCGATTGGCTGCTACCAGCAATTTGTGTTGCGGATGGCTGCGCCAGGCGAGAAGTATCAAACACATATCAACTGCTTTGTTTATGTGGTAACACGGATAAAAACGCCATAAACACTGCAGCAAGATAAGCGAGTGATTGCATCAACAACATAAAAAACCAGGCCCATGAATCGCCGGTTTCCATATCGTGTCCCCACAGCATGGATGCAGCCGCACTCCATAACAGCACCAGAAAAAATAATTCTTCGCGACATTCTGCTAATGCCAGCATAAAACCGCCTTGCTCACGCATTTTGGGTGTGCGAAAAAACGGGATGGTTTTGGTGAACAAGCCATAGATAATCGATTTTGCAATCGTGTGTGATAGCGCCAAACCTGCAATAGCTGCGCCAATCGACGTGCTCATGGGTACTTTCATATGGCTTTTATAAATGTAAAGAATCTTGCCGAGTTTGAAGAAAAACAGGATCAGCGGTGGCAGGGCAAATATCAGCGCAGGTGGTAAAACCTTGGTAGGTGCGAGCAGCATGGCGGATGTCCACAGCAACGCGCCACCAGTAAAAAACAGGTTCATACCATCTGCCACCCACGGCATCCAGCCGGCGATAAAGTGATAACGCTGGCCGCGGGTCAGCTGCGTACCTTCGCCTTTGAACAGGCTGTTGAAATGGCCTTTCATGATTTGCATCGCGCCATAAGCCCAGCGGAAGCGCTGCTTTTTGTAATCGATAAAACGATCCGGCATCACCCCTTTGCCGTAAGACTTGCTGACATAAGCGGCGGACAATCCTTCTTCAAATGCACGCAAGCCCAGTTCAGCATCTTCGGTAATAGTCCATTCTGCCCACTTCAGGCGATCCATCACCTCGCGGCGAATCATCGTCATGGTGCCATGCTGGATAATTGCATCACGGTCATTGCGCGTGACCATACCAATATGGAAAAAACCTTTGTATTCCGCGTAACACAATTTTTTGAACAGGGATTGATCTCCGTCACGATAATCCTGTGGGCCCTGCACAATCGCCATTTTGGGATCAGCAAAATGTGGCACCAGATGTTTTAGCCAGTTTGGATCAACGCAATAATCACTGTCGATGACGGCAACAATTTCTGCGTCGTCGGATGTGCGTTCCAGTGCCCAGTTCAGTGCTCCGCCTTTGAATCCTTCTAATGGTGCGACGTGGAAGAAACGGAAACGTGGGCCCAGTGAGTTGCAATACGCTTCAACAGGGCGCCACACCGCTTCATCTTTGGTGTTGTTGTCGATAATCATGACTTCGAAATCGGGATAGTCGAGTGCGGCCAGCGCATCCAGCGTTTCTTTCACCATTTCTGGCGGTTCGTTGTAGCACGGCACTTGCACGCAGACTTTCGGGCGATAACCTTCTTCCGTTGCAACACCGACAAACGGTCTGCGTCGTTGTGCCCATACCGTTTCAGCCAGTTCATGCGCTTCGGTGAACATCACCACGAATACGCCGATAGCAGCGATCACCAGTAACACGCCCAATACAATGTTGAACCACGTCATGTATTGCTGTGAATAATCGTAAGTGACCACGACGAGAAACGATGCAAACATAAACGCAACAAAGGCGAGAAATGTCCGGCCGCGTTGTTTTAGGCCTGAACTGTCAATGAGCAGTAATGCCAGTGCCAGTACTGCGAGAATAATTGACATCACCGCGAGTAAACGCCATTGCGGAATTTTGACCAGGCTGCCTGTAAAAGGAAACTTGGGTTGGCGATCTACGTTGTACACGCCCCAATATTTACCGACATCACCTTCTGCGCCGGATTTCCACAACTGGTCAAATGCTTCGATAACAAAATAGTCGTAACCGGCAGCATTCAATTTGTTCAGCAAAGTGCGTAAGTAAATGGCCTGATCGGCCTGGTCGGCTTCAGCTTTACCGCGATCGCGGCCAAAAGATGGCCAGCCCACCTCACCAAGCAGCAATGGTTTTTGTGAAAATTGTTTTTTCAATTCGCCGGCTTTTTCCAATACAAAACCGATAGATGCACGAGCTGGAATTTTTTCCCAGAATGGCAGAATATGCGCCGATACTACATCCACGTGCTGTGCCAGTTGTGGATATTTCAACCAGATGTCCCAGGTTTCTGCTGTGGTGACCGGCACTTTTACCTGGCTGCGTACTTGTTCGATATATTCGATCAGGCGCGGTAAATCCACTTCGCGGCGATACATGCTTTCGTTGCCAACCACCACCAGTGTAATGTTGCGGTTAGCGTTGATCACTTCAATTGCACGTGCGATTTCTTTGTCATTATCTTCTTCAATGTTGCTGAGCCAGATACCTTGTGCAACCGTCATGCCGAATTCACTGGCAATGCGTGGAATATCAGCCTGTGTACCCTTGGCCGAGTAGGTGCGGATACGTTTGGTTTGTGTCGATAACAGCGCCAGATCCTGACGGATTTCCTCATCAGACGGATAGATATCCTTGGTGGGATCCTGTCCGTAACGGAACGGGGAGTAGGCGAAACCGGAAATGGCGGCTGGCCAGTCAGGTGCTGCCATCGGGCGATTGAAAAAAGCCCAGACTGCAATAGAAATAGCGGCGATACCGACAATGACGGCAATGTTGACTATCGCTTTATGACTGGCCATTCATGATCCATTTTTGAAAGTAAGTTGATGGTAAAGCATAGCAGTTTGACGCACCGTTATGGAGCTGACTATCCAGCTTGTTTTTGTGCGGCGTCAAAGCGTGCCTGCAAGTTGTTTTGTACGTCGGTTGTAGCTGGACTCGCGCAATACCATTGCACCAGCAGCTGCTCCAGTAACGCTGTGCGATGACTCGCGGCAGCTTGCCCGAGTCCTTGTTGCAATTTGCGCAACTGGAATCCCCGGCGTCGCTGGCGATCCTCTTCCGGTGTTTCCACATCCAGCAGGATTTCCAACTCAATACATAGTTCACGCAGTGTTTGTTCATTGGCGTGGTAATCCGGCTTCTGCCCGTTTTGTGCGGCGGCCAGCGCTTGTTGTCGGCGTTGCTCAATGGCGCGTTCCCAGTCGGCGGGCAAACTCTGTTGTTGCCACTGTTCCTGACACGCAGTAATGGCCATTTCAGATGCCTGCGTTTCCAATTGGCGACACAGTTGTGCACGGCGAGCTAGCTCTTGCAGTTGCAACTGGTGTTGGCGTTGGCTGATGCCGGCGAGTTGTTGGCGGTATGCATCATTGGCTGCGTAAAACTGTTTTTTCAGGAAGGCCTGATTTTTTTCCGGTATATCGGTAATAGCCTTGTATTCCGCTTGCAAGCGATCAAATTCTGCACCGCTCTGTGACAGTTCTGCATCACCCAGCTTGGCGAGTGCGGCGATTTGCTCGCACAACTGCCTGGCGCGATCAATATTGTCTTGCAGTGTTTGTTGTTGCTGTTGTTGTGTGGCGCGACGTTTCTCGAATATCTGATTGGTCTGTTCCTGTAACGCTTGCCACAGTTTCTGGTCTTCCTGTCGACGAGTGATGCCGATCTGTTTCCATTGTTCCTGCAGCTGGCGCACACGTTCAACGGCTTTATCCGAGTCTGTCATTGCAACAAGATTTTTTGCGGTTACTATCAGCTGGCGTTTCTTGTCTTCATTGGTTTTTTGTTCGCCCAGCAATTTATGGTTGATAGCAGCCATGGCGGCATCAAAGCGTGTGCGAACAGTTTTTTCTTCGCCGCGTTCAACCGGGTGGAAGTCGTGGAATTCCTGTCTGGCTTTTTCGAGAATACGCATAACCGCTTTCCAGTCGGCGTTATCCCACTGCTGTGCTGTAAAAAACTGTTCCAGTGCATCGCAGATCGCCAGGCGCTGCTGCAAATTGAACGCGCGAAGCTGTTTTTCTTTTTCGTAGTATGCAGCGCAGGGCTCCCAGGCTTTATCGCCAGCCTGCTTGAAACGTTCCCATAGTGCTTGTGCTGCTTTGTCAGAAGGTACTTTGATGGCGCGCCACTGGGTCTGCAAATCACGCACGGCATCGGCTTTTGCCAGAGGTGGCAATTCGACGCTGATCATTTTTTCCATGGCAGCGCACAGTTCTTCCAGTTTTGGCATCGCAGCAAAGGATTGCCAGTCTTGCAGTTCGCGCAATTGGCCGGTCAACAAGTGCAGTTTTCCATCAAACTGGTGAGCGTGCTTGTGGTCAAGTTTTTTCAGGCCATCACGAATCTTGTCATGGTATTCGCGCGCTTTTTTGCTATCAGTATTGGCGATGGCTTCTTCCAGTCTGGCCAGCTGCTGTGCGATGTTCTGGCTGGTCTCTTTCTGTTGTTTTTCGTGTTGTTCACGCTCGGCCTGTGATTGTTCCTTCTGCTGTTTTTTCTGTTCCTGTATGGCCAGCTGTTGTTCTGCCTGTTGTGCGGCGGTTTCAGCCTGTTGCGCGGCGTGTGCTATTTGTTGTTGTGCCAGTTTCTCGGCTTCCTGCGCAGCTTGTTGCTGCTGTTGTTGCAAATCATGGAATTCCTGCTGGATACGTTGGCAACCGGTGATTGCCAGTTGTATACGTGTTGCAAAGCAATCGTCAGGCTGGGTGAAGGCTTGCCATTGTTTTTGCAGATGCGCGAATTCGCTATCAAACAGTGGGTGATGTTGCAGGCGTGACAAGGTTTCCAGTCTTGCGCAGATTTTTTCCTGTGCATCGTGCTGTTGTTGTAATTGTTTTTCTTTCTCTTTCAGGTGCAGGATACGTTCGCGTACCTGGCGGTTGGATTTCTTGTCCAGTTTGTCGCTGTGTTTGACCAATTGGTGCAGTAATTCGATATCAGCAATGCTATCCAGTGGCTGGCCATGCGTCAGTTGTTCCAGCAATGACGGTGCGGGTATTTTTGCTGGCTTGGGTTGTGCAGCAGGTACGGCGCGTGATGGTGTCGTCGGTTTGGCGGTTTTCTTGAATCCGAACAATTTGCCTAGCATGGATACTTCCCGAATCTTGTGGCTGTCAGTGGTAGCCGGACATTGTATTAGCCGAGCATTTGGTAAGATAGCGGTCTTGGCCAGGATCGCCATCCCCCTATTTATCTTTAAACTAGATTGCACTGACAGGATTCCCGTGCTTAACGACACCCAGAAAAAGACCATCCAGACCGCCTATTCGCATTTTCTCGAGCAGAAAGGGCTGAAGGCACGCCATGGCCAGAAATTGATGATAGGTACGGTGGCGCGCACATTGGGTGCTATCCAGACCGATGCTGAAGGCTTGCGCGTGGATGGCGGCCATGTCTGCGCGGTGGAAGCGGGCACAGGTACGGGCAAAACGGTGGCCTATGCCCTGGCGGCGATTCCGGTTGCACAGGCATTGGATAAAACCCTGGTGATCTCGACAGCCACTGTTGCTTTACAGGAACAGATCGTCCTCAAGGATTTGCCTGATTTGCGCCGTCACAGCGGCCTGAGCTTCAGCTATGCATTAGCCAAAGGCCGTGGTCGCTATGCCTGTGTGTACAAACTGGATTTCCAGTTGGCGCATGGCAGTGGCGATGAGATGGGCACGCAAGCCCTGTACCCCGATGAGCAAGCCGCACTGCTGCCGGAAAAATCGCTGGCGTTGTACCAGTCGTTTCTTGACGGCCTCGGCGCTGCCACGTGGGATGGTGACCGCGATAACTGGCCCCAATCCATCGACGATGAAGACTGGCAGCGCCTGACGACCGATCACAGCCAGTGCACAGGGCGACGCTGTGCTTACGTCACACAATGTCCGTTTTTCAAAGCGCGGGAAAATCTTGTAGGGGCGGATGTGATTGTCGCCAATCACGATCTGGTGCTGGCTGATCTCGCATTAGGTGGCGGCACCATTTTATCGGCGCCGGAACAATCCATTTATGTTTTTGATGAAGGCCATCATCTGCCGGATAAAGCCTTGCAGCATTTTTCAGCGCATACACGCATGCAGGGCAGTGTGCGCTGGATACAGAATGCCACGCGTCAAATCGCTGCAGTGGCGCAAATGCTCACAGCGGCGCGCATGGTGCAGGCGGCTATTACGCGTTGGCCTGCTACAGAACAAGCGTTGCTGCAAACACACCAACACGTGTTGCCCATGCTGGAACAGCTGTATGCCAATCGTGCTGAAGAAAAAGAAAAACAATACCGTTTTGTTGGTGGCGTCGTGCCGGATGAATTGAAAGACGTGGCGCAACTGTTACAAAAACAGTGGCAGGATGCTAGCGCTGTATTGCGCGATCTGTCGATAGCAATTGAAGAAATGCTCGATGGTCGCGGCACCGATATTGCGCGCGAAGTGGTGGAGCAGGCATACACTGCTGTGGGTGGTTTGTGGCAGCGTTGTGCACATGGCGATACTTTGTGGGGTTTGTATGCGAGGGCAGATAAACCTTCTGTTGCGCCTACTGCACGCTGGTTGACGTTGCATGAAAGCGGCAGCGGTGTGGATATGGAAGTATGCGCCAGCCCGGTGCTGCCGGTGGCGATGTTGCAAGACAATTTATGGGAACGCTGCTTTGCTGCCGTGATTACATCGGCCACATTAACTGCACTCGGCAGTTTTGATCGTCTGCGCCAGCGCGCAGGTTTGCCGCAAGACAGTAAATGCGCGATCGTGCCCAGCCCGTTTCATCACGCACAATCTGCGCAATTGATCGTGCCGTTGCACGCAGTGGAAGGCAACCAGACTGCATTGCATACGCAATCACTCGTGACATTCATGCATGATTCTGTGGATCTCAAAGAGGCTACGCTGGTGCTGTTTTCATCGCGACGGCAGATGCTGGAGGTGTATCAGGAAGTATCACGTGAATTCCGTTCTGCGATTCTTTTGCAGGATGATTACAGCAAACAACAATTGCTGCAGTTGCACCGTGACCGCATCGATAAAAAAACAGCCAGCGTGATTTTTGGTCTCGCCAGTTTTGCAGAAGGCGTGGATTTGCCTGGCGATTATTTGCGCCATGTCGTCATTGCAAAAATCCCGTTTGCACCGCCGGATAATCCGGTCGAGCAGACCTTGTCGGAATGGATTGAAGCGCAGGGTGGCAATGCATTCATGCAGATATCCGTAGCGGATGCGAGCTTGCGTCTGGTACAGGCTTCTGGCCGTTTGTTGCGTACAGAAACCGATACGGGTCGTATCACGATTCTGGACAGGCGGTTGGTAACGAAACGCTATGGTCGTGCGTTGCTGGATAGTATGCCGCCTTATCAAAGGGTGTTGGGGTGATTTTTCTGAACTGTTTTTTTCGAGGTAATGCGTGCTTTTAATCCCACTGCATGCGCACGCAGAGTTGGGCAAACGTCCCTTGGTGACCATGATTGTCTGCGTGATATGTGTGCTTGTCTTTTTTGCGCAATATGTGAGTCGAGATAGGCATGATGCGCGCTGTAGTCAATTCATCAAGACGCTCAGTGCAGAAGACAAGCAGATCGTTGATTTATTGATTGACGGTAATGAATATTCGGGCTGTTATCTTTTTGAAAGAGTCAGTGCTTATGGTGGGCAATCGTTTCCACCTGCTGAATTCAGGCACGCGGAGCCTGATATAGCGCAGATTCTGAAGAGCATTGATGTTTCCGAACAGGTGTTGTGGGACAAATTGTTACTGATGACAGAGAAGCACGACAAGGCAGGTATTAGCTCGCTGGATGATACCTTGAGTTATCATTACAGTAGCTGGAATATTTTCCAGATGATTTCTTCTATTTTTGCACACGCCAATTTCGAGCATATATTTTTTAATCTGGTATTTTTCTGGGCATTTGGTTGTGCGGTGGAAATGTTGATTGGCAGTCGCTGGATGATAATACTGATAATTGCCGCCGCTATTTTTGAGTCTGTAATTTTCAATTATGCGTATCAACGTGGTTTTGCCAATACCACGCTCGGTTTGTCCGGTGTCTGTATGTGCATGATGGGCGTGTTGTTTGCGATATACCCCAAAGCGCGAATCAAGACATTTTTCTGGTTTCTGAATGTCGTTCGTGTCGTACCGATACCTGCGTACTGGTTTGCGATCTGGTATGTTGGTTGGGATATTTATGATGCTCGCCACATGGCGCCTGATGACAATACGAATCACTCTGCGCACTTGTCTGGCGCGTTTGTCGGTGCGGTATTTGGTCTATTCTACCGCTTGAATCTAACCGATAGAGAAGCGCGTGAAAAGCCCGTCGATTTTTATGATTAGGTAAAAGGTGCTGGAGGGGTCATCATCTGCACACCTTCGGTGATGTCGTAGTTCGTCACGCCACTTGCCAGTGCCTGCTGCATTTTTTGCGCAATCATCCCTGCTTTCAGTTTCATCGCTTCGGCGATTGGTCCGGCGTAGAGTGCGTCGATGGTGTTGTGCAACACGAAAACCCAGCGATGGAAATGGTCCTCCGTCATGGCGGCCTGCCTGTGCAGTTTGAGGTGCGCCTCGAACACATTGCCGCGATAGTTTTTTTCACTCAGTAAATGGAAAGCCCAGAAATCTGTGATTTTCGGGATATGCTTATCCAGATCCAGCTGCACGAGATCGGTGAAGAAAAAGCCGATGATGGGATCGGTCAAGAGCTGCGAATAAAACACGGTGATGATCCGCTGGATATCGTCCCGGTTGCCGATGTCTTGCAACGCCTTCTGCATACTGGCCCTCGCTGTGCCCCAATGCTCTGTGTCTTGCAGTGCACAGTTTAGCGGAGGAGGGCTGGCAATGCTGTGGTGATCGCCCACCCCTGCTAGAATGCCGTCTTTCGTACGGGATATACAACAGCAGTGAACGCTCTTTCCTGGTTGGTAGGCTTACGTTATTTAACAGCGCGCAAGGGCAGTCGCTTTGTGTCGTTGTTTTCGTTCGCCTCGATCATGGGCATGGCGGTGAGTGTGCTGGCCATGGTGTTGGTGTTGTCTGTCATGAACGGGTTTGAAGGTGAGATGCGCAAGCGTATCTTGCACGCGATACCACACGCACAAATTACGGCACACGAAGGTATTGCGGATTGGCAATCACTGGCGCAGCAGTTGCAACAGCAACAGGTTGTGCTGGGTGTTGCGCCGCAAGACCGTGCGCGCGTGTTGCTGGAATCTGATAACAAAGTGCGCGGCGGTGAATTATTCGGTATTGATCCTGTGCTGGAGTCCGGCGTGTCACAGATTGACCAGTTCGTCACCGATGGCGAGTGGAATGCATTGCGGCCCGGTGAATTTGGCGCAGTATTGGGGCGTTCACTAGCGCGCCAGTTACAAGTGGAAGTGGGTGACAGCATCAATATTATGTTGCCGCGTGTGAGTGTCACGCCATTGGGTTTGTTTCCGCGCAGTCGTCGCTTTACTGTTGTAGGAATTTTTTCAGTGGGAGCGCAACTGGATTCAACACAGTTGTATGTTCACATTGATGATGCAGGGCGTTTGCTGCGTACGGGTGGCAGGGTGGACGCATTGCGTTTGCGTTTTGATGATGTAATGCGTGCACCGGAAGAACTGGAAGCGTTGCGTCACCTGCCCACGCTGGCTGATTTTGAGTTGAAAAGCTGGCGCGATGAAAATCGCACATTATTTAATGCTATCCGCATGGAAAAAATCATGGTGTCACTGATGTTGTCGGTGATTGTAGCGGTGGCGGTATTCAATCTGGTATCCATATTGACGATGGCCGTAGCCGACAGACGCAACGACATTGCCGTGTTGCGCACAATAGGCGCGCCACGCGGAACCATTCTCGCGATTTTCCTGATTTATGGTATGGCTATGGGTGTGGCAGGTATTGGTGTCGGTGTGTTGTTGGGCAGTGTGCTGGCGGGCAACATCGGCAATATCAGTGCGTGGCTGGAGCGTGTGGGTGGCGCTGAACTGATGGATTCATCGGTATTTTTTATTGCACACTTGCCGAGTGAATGGCGTTGGGAGCAAACACTCGCTATTGCTGCCATGGCGTTGGGATTGTGCGTTATTGCTGTTTTTTACCCCGCATGGCGCGCATCAAAAATCCATCCGGCAGAAGCGTTGCGTTATGAGTAATGTTGATATGAATACGAACAATAAAGTGGTGATGGAATGCCGGCAGCTGGTAAAAAATTATCAGCAGGGCGAACAAACCTTGCGCGTGCTGGATCATATTGATTTGAGTGTGCTGCAGGGCGAGCGGCTGGCCATTGTCGGTGCCTCTGGCTCAGGTAAATCCACGCTGTTGAATTTGCTGGGCGGGCTTGATGAGCCGCAGTCAGGTGATGTGCTGATTGCCGGAAAGAGTTGGCAATCCATGCAAGAGCGTGACCGTGCTGCCTGGCGTAATCAACAACTGGGTTTTGTTTACCAGTTCCATCATCTGCTATCGGAATTCAGTGCGCTGGAAAATGTTTGCATGCCGTTACTGATTGCCGGCCATAAAAAAACAGCCGCCGAAAAGCAGGCAAAAGACATACTGGATTCCGTGGGGCTGGGCGCGCGTTTATCACACCGGCCAGCACAGTTGTCGGGCGGTGAACGGCAGCGTGTTGCTATTGCACGCGCCTTGGTGAACAAACCGGCTTGCGTGTTGATGGATGAGCCTACCGGTAATCTGGATGCAGATAATGCGCAACACATACAACAGTTGTTGAATGATCTGAATCAGCAATATGGATTGGCGTTTGTGTTGGTGACACATGATCGTGCTTTGGCGGCGCAACAGGATCGCTGCCTCGTGCTGGATCATGGCAAGCTTCTTGAACAACAGCTTTTTGAACAACCAAAAACAGTGGAAGCGAAATAATGCTCACGCGTTTTATCGCATGGCGTTACGCACAAGCTCGCAGTGGTTCGCAGTTGTTGGGGTTTATTTCCCGTTTGTCGATGGCCGGGCTGGTGATTGCGGTGGCCTTGTTGATTACTGTGCTGGCCGTGATGAACGGGTTTGAATATGAATTGCGCACACGTATTTTGCGCGTAGTGCCGGCTATTACCTTGTATCCAAAAGACGGCGCAATCAAAAACTGGGAAGCAACATCGCAGTTGGTTTTGAAAAATAAAAAAATCACTGCCGCCAGCCCTTTGATCGAGGCGCAGGGTTTGCTGGTGATGGGAACAGCGGCAGAGCCGGTGTTGCTGTTTGCGACGGATCCTGAAGCAGAATCGCGCCTGTCACATTTTGAAGAATTTACTAAAGCGGCTGACTGGCAAGCGTGGCGCGCTGATCCGCAGTCAGTGTTGATCAGCAAAAAACTGGCTGAAAAACTGGATCTTGTGGCAGGCAATACCGCGGTGGTGATGTTGCCTGGGTCGGGTGCAGATCAGGCTGCGCCCAGTATTATCAGTTTGCGTGTAGCAGGTTTGTATGAAACCGGAACAGAAATTGATAATCATCTGGTGTTGGCGCAACTGCCATTGCTGCAAAACTATTACAGGATTGCCGGGGTTTCGGCCATCCGTTTTACGCTGGATAACTGGCTGGATGCAGATAAAGTCGCATGGGAATTGATACAGGAATTACCGCGCGGTTATTACATGAAAACCTGGTTCCAGACGCACGGTAATCTGTATCAGGCGATACAGATGTCGCGTCAGATGGTGGTACTGATGTTGGTGTTGATTATTGTGATTGCTGCGTTCAACGTAGTGTGTTCGCTGGTGTTGGTGGTGGCAGATAAACGCGGTGATATTGCGATCTTGCGTGCGATGGGCGTA
>DATIDQ010000031.1:0-2609 GCA_035456205.1 Pseudomonadales bacterium | reverse complement strand
ATTTGAAGTGGTGGAAGCAGGCAGCGTGGCTGAAGCGCTGATATTGCAGCCAGAAACCTTTGATCTGGTCATCAGCGATTTACGCTTGCCCGGCGCACCTGGCACTGATTTGCTCAGCCGTTGTGGCAATACCCCGGTCATCATCATGACCAGTTATGCCAGCATGCGCTCCGCTGTGGATGCAATGAAACTGGGCGCCGTGGATTACATCGCCAAACCGTTTGATCACGACGAAATGCTCAACACCGTGCGGCGCGTGTTAGGGCAGGGCGCAGCGGTGTCGCGCCAGTCGCCGCAGGACATTATGAACACTGGCGAAGGAGAAAGTCTGCCGGGCGTCATCGGCGACAGTCCTGCCATGCACGCGCTGTATAACAAGATCAGTAAAGTGGCACCGACCGACGCCGCAGTATTGATTTGTGGCGAGACCGGCACCGGCAAAGAATTGATCGCCAATGCGATACACCGCGCCAGCCCGCGCGGAAACCAGACACTCATTTGTGTGAACTGCGCGGCGATTCCGGAAAACCTGATTGAAGCGGAATTGTTCGGTCACGAAAAAGGTGCGTTCACCGGCGCCAATCAGGCGCGTGAAGGTTTGATTGCCGCTGCGGATGGCGGCACATTATTTCTCGATGAAATCGGCGAGTTGCCCCTGGAAGCACAAGCGCGATTATTGCGCGTGTTGCAGGAAGGGGAAGTGCGCGCTATCGGCTCCGTGACATCACGCAAAGTCAGCGTGCGTCTGATTGCCGCCACGCACCGCGATCTGTTGAAGATGTGCAGTGAAAATACATTCCGCGAAGACCTGTATTTTCGTATCAACGTTGTGCAGCTGAATTTGCCCGCACTGCGCGAACGCGGCGGCGATATCCTGCTGATCGCCAGACTATTGCTCACACGTTATTGCGAAAAACTGGCACGGCCACGGCTCGTTTTTTCAAAAACTGCCGAGCAGGCGATTCTCGATTACCCATGGCCCGGCAATGTGCGCGAACTGGATAACATCATCCAGCGCGCTGTCATCTTGTGTGATCACGCGGGTGAATTGGGCGTTGAGCAGCTGGAGTTGCGCCAGTCTGCTGAAACAAAAGCACCAGCGGCTTCGCTGGAAGATTATTTTGTACGTTTCGTGCTGGATCATCAGGGTGAGTTGTCAGAAACCGAGATCGCTTTGCGTCTCGGCATCAGTCGCAAGAATTTGTGGGAACGGCGCCAGAAAATGGGTATCCCGCGCCCGCGCGGTGGCCGACAACCCGCATGACACAAATAACACCTCTTCAAACACTCGCTATGTTGCAAAACAGCGGGCGTGATATCTCCCTGCCGTTCCGCATTGCGTTGCCAGACGGCAGTGCATTGCTGTGCACGGACATGCTGCGTCTATTGCCGGGAAAGCGCATGGTGATGCGCGCTGAATACAACGGCAAAACGGTATTGGCCAAACTGTTTTTTGATAGCAGAAATCTGCAGCAAGAACGAGGCGGTTACACGCTGCTACACCAGACCGGCGTTGCAACACCAACACTGCTCGCTGAACACCGCCTGGAGCAAGGCGGCATCTGTCTGTACCAGTTTATTGAAAACGCAGAATCGCTGGATGTGCTGTGGCAACAATCCGGCGCGACAAAAAAAATACTGTTGCTCGATACATTACTGGCCACACTGCAAACCTGTTATCAACAACAGGTATTACAACAGGATCTGCATCTGGGCAATTTTTTGTTGCAGGGTGACACTCTGATTGTTCTTGATCCTGCCAGTTGCCGTACATTCAGCGGCAATGCACAGCAGGACAACCTGGCCTTGTTACTCGCGCAACTACCGTTTGCTGACTGGCAGCCGACGCAGGAAAAAATCCTGGCATTTTTCCCTACTGCCACCAGCAATCTTGCAAAACAGGCGCAGCAATGCTGGCAACAACGGCAACAGGATTATCTGCAAAAAATATTCCGTGATTGCAGTGACGTGGCCGACCTCAGCGCAAATTCTTTGCACATATTGTGTCGCCGCCAGGCATTAACCTATGCATTGGCAACGCGTTTGCGTGAACCACAATCACTCATCAATAACGCCACCATCCTGAAAGACGGCAATTCCGCCAAAGTATTCCTGACAGAAATCGACGGTAAAAAACTGGTGGTCAAGCAGTACATCAACAAGGATTGGCTGCGCAAGATCCGCCGCGCTTTCCGGCCCTCGCGCGCCGCTCGCAGCTGGTATTTTTCCCACGCTTTTTCTTTTGCTGGCATCCGCGTGCCAGCACCCGTTGCATTGATCGAACAGAAAAGCGGCCCGTTTGTGACATCAGCCTGGTTTATCTGTGAGTATAGTGACGGGAAAGATTTATTATCCTGCTGGCAAGAGCACGAGCCCTATGTCGAAGAGTTATCCAGCATTCATGCACTGTTCCTGTCGCTGCAGCTTATCCATAGCAGTCATGGCGACATGAAAGCCAGCAACCTGCTGTCTGACGGCGCAAACATTTCACTGATTGATTATGACGGCGCGCAAGAACACCGCAGCCCATCAGCGCTGACTCGCGCATTGGCTGAAGACAAGCAGCGGTTTCTGCAAAACTGGGCAGATAATACAACGCTGCAGAAAAA
>DATIDQ010000030.1:0-11687 GCA_035456205.1 Pseudomonadales bacterium | reverse complement strand
AGAAATGAAGCAAGAACAGAATCCATCATCAAGTTGATCTGGCTGACGGACACACCGAATATTGCCGGTACCATTAATTTCAGAACACGTTGCACACCTTCATGATGCCAATTCCATTTCGGTACCGGCATCAGATGAATGCGCTGCATGGATGGCAACTGGAATACCAGCTGCACCACACCGGATAACAATACGCCCCACGCCATGGCAAATACCGGCTGATCAAACCATGGCACTGCAACCGTTGCGGCAAGAATCAACGTGATATTCATCAGGATAGGTGTCGCGGCAGCGGCAGCAAAACGATCGTAAGTGTTCAACACCGAACTGGCAAAGCCGGTCATGGTGATTAAAAATAAATATGGAAATGTGATGCGCAACATTTCACTGGTCAGACCAAAACGTTCCGGGTCATGCAGCCAGAAACCTGGCGCAAATAAAATAGTGAACCACGGCGAAGCCAACACCACCAACGCACTCACAGCGAGCGAGGTTCCACCCAACACACCAGCAACATGATTCACCAGATCACGCACTGCGGCTTTATCACCGCGTGCACGGTACTCTGCCAACACCGGCACAAAAGCTTGTGCGAATGCACCCTCGGCAAACAGACGACGCAAGAATTGTGGAATACGGAACGCAAGAAAAAATGCATCCGCTCCCGGTGTGTGACCAGCACCGATGGCATTGGCTAACACGATATCGCGCACCATACCCAGCACACGCGATACCTGCGTCATGATGCTGACCATTGCACTGGAACGAAACAGATGGCGCGTGGTCGCAGGTGTATTAGTAGCGGCAGGTGTATTACTCACAACACTTTCCATGGTTTGAAAAAATTATTTACGTCCAATGCCGGTACTGGCTTGATCTCACCTTTCGGTGTGCCGAGATATAAAAAACCCAGAAGGCGCTCATCTGCAGCCAAACCCAGTTTTTCTGCCAGCAAAGGCTCATACGTCACTATGCCACTGCGCCACATCGCACCAACGCCCAATGCATGGGCAGCCAGCAACATATTCTGCACCGCAGCAGCGACAGACATCATTTGTTCAATATCAGGAATTTTTGTGTGGGGAGTAATGCGCGCAACAATCAGCAGCACCAATGGCGCACGCAACAAACGCGCTGCAGCTTTGTTGCGTTGCGCTTCTGTCTGCACACCGTAGCACTGTGCTTCAACGTCAGCGAGGATATTGCCAATGGTGGCGCGATCTTCGCCTTCGACCAACAAAAATCGCCACGGGCGTAATTGGCCATGATCAGGCGCGCGCAGTGCAGCACGAAAAATAGCAGAACGTTGTTGCTCTGAAGGAGCAGGTTCGGTCAATTCACCGACAGATACCCGGCTGTGCAATGCTGCAAGTATTGCCTCAACTTGCCAATTTTGCTCGGGCATTTCCGGGCGCTCTCCGTTAAATCAGGAACGCACTTTAACCCATTGATCAGGGGGGAGAAACCAGTTGCAGCCATTCCTGCACATGTTCGGGGCTATCGGCTAAACGCTTGTCAGATGCCAGCGCAGCAATACGGTTATCCTGCTGCAGGGCAGGCAACAATATTTTTAACTGTTCCAGTGCAGCTTGTACTTGATCCGGATCAGCAGCAGATTGAGAAAATTTCATTACCAATGCCCACTGTTCTGCCGTCAAAAATACCGCCTGCAGATAGAGAATTTCATATTCACGTTCTGCGGCTGCATCCGCACCACCGGCTTGCCATTGGCGCAGAAGCCGCGGGATACGGTTTCCCAACATTGCCGCGCGTTCTTTTGCCATATCTGCCGCACGATGCCACGTGGCTTGCGCACTGGCCGGCTTGTCCGCTGCTTGCCATGCAGCAGCGGTTTCATTGCGCAAGCCCTGGGCTTTCAGGTCAGACTCGATCGCTTTATTACCAAACAATCTGGCATTGGCTATATCACCGGTACTCTCGGCTTGTAGCGCCTTGCGCACCGATTCATTGGTATACCATTCCACCGCTTGTAAAGACGTATCAAGCATTTCTGCGCGCTCGGTTGCATTGCCAGCATCAGCACCCACCGTAACTGGCGCAAGCCATATACAAGCGAGGAGAAAACAGCCGAAAAGCAATAATGCACGCATGGTGAAAACAATCAGGGGAACAGATGGCGCATCATTGCAGAATGGTTTGCTGAAACCACTCGCATAAACCGCAGGGCTTTGGTGTAAAACCGCTAGGGAGATTCCGCAAAATACCGTTAGCGCCTGGCATCCAGCTGCCAGTCACGCAACTGGACTGCCACATGGTTAAACCCGGTCATTTCCCAGCCTATCGAAAAAAGACCCAGCTCATAGAAAAACAAACCCCGGGGAAACCGCATGCCATTTTCACGCTGCCGCACTGCCTCAATACCAGCTTGCACATAGGGCAGTAAATCGCCGCTAACCTGCACCCACATTCCATTTCTTGCATCACCGTACACAAATGCGTTCGTCGGCATCCGGAAAATCATACGCGCTGTGCCGGTTTTTTCATTCTGCCACCATTGCTCGCCCACGCTATCCTCCGGACAACGCCACACAGCATTTTTATCAATAGCAGGATCATCAATCAGTCTTGGCGTAACACATTGCGCTCCATCAGTGGTGCATTTCTGACAACCAAAATCACTCTGGGGATAACGATCATCGTACAAGGGCAAAGTGAGCCAGAAATAATCACTGGTAAGCCGATTGCGTACGGTGATGACCAACATCAAGCGCGCTGCATGCACAGCCGGATCATAACCTTCACGATGTTGCGGCATATCAAACAATAATTTCATCTGTCCACTCAACAGTAGATGGTCATATTGTGTCAGACGACCGCTATCCATTTGTTGCGACAGTAAAAAATGCGGCCAAGGTTTGCCGAGATCGGGCAAATAATGCGGCACACCATCTGCACTGCGGGCAAGGAATTCACTCAACCCGTTTATTTCCAGCATCACATCGCCATCAACAGGATCACCCGGTTTTAACTGAAGACGTTTCTGTACTTGCCCACTACGATCTTGCAAAGTCCACGTGAATGCAGACCGGGGTGAATCGGCAATATCCTGCGCATTAGACCATTGCTGTAACTGCCATGCTGGCTGTTGCACGCAATCACGCTGTGGCAAACAAACAGAGGCAATACGATTGGTATTCTGCGGCACAGAACCGACACGGATATTGGCTGGTGGCGTGATGCGTACACCACGCGAAAAATGATTGTCTGTTAACAGTGGATTATTTTTGCTCTCTGCTGCAAACAAAAAACCGGCGGGGAATATAGCCAACAACAGAACACATAGCAGCCGCCTACATGCTATGCCGGGAAAAACCATCAGTGATGATCGTGCTTGCTGCCGCCGAGACATTTTGGCGACTCCGGCGCTGTACCTTGCGCTTGCCATTCTTCTGGCGTGAACGTATGCAATGCCAGCGCATGAATCTGCTTCATCATATCGCCCAATGCTGCGTACACTTTTTGATGGCGCGCTACAGAACGCATACCTGCAAATTGATCTGATACCAATACCAGCTTGAAATGTGATTCACTGCCAGCCGGCACACTATGCATATAGCTTTCGTTCACAAGTTCCAGATGCGAGGGTGAGAACGCTCTTCTGATAATTTCGTCTATTTCATTCTGTATTTTCATAACTCACCTGACAATATTCAAATAGCAGCTGATCACACTGACCATTTTTTCAGTCAGCTGCTCCAGTTCGTCATCCGTCATAATAAATGGCGGCATGGTATACACCAGTTTACCGAAGGGACGAATCCAGATGCCCTGCTCCACAAACATCGGCTGGATTTTGCCCATATCGACAGGCTGTTCCAGCTCCACCACACCGATCGCGCCCAGTACACGTACATCAGCAACACCAGACAAATTTTGCACCGGCATCAAACCATTCAATAATTGTTTTTCAATGCGCTGAATATTGGTCTGCCAGTCCTGCGACAGTAATACACCAATGTTGGCATTTGCCACACTGCAAGCCAGTGGATTAGCCATAAATGTTGGCCCATGCATTAATACACCCGCTTCACCACTGCATACCATACTGGCGACATGATCTGTACAGAGTGTAGCTGCCAATGTCATGTAGCCACCCGTCAGCGCTTTGCCAAGACAAAGAATATCCGGTGCAATATTTGCATGTTCACAGGCAAACAGTTTTCCAGTGCGGCCAAAACCCGTAGCGATTTCATCCGCAATCAACAGTACATCATGCGCATCACACAAGACTCGCACACGCTGCAAATATTCTGGCGAATAAAACCACATGCCGCCAGCGCCCTGCACGACAGGCTCAAGAATCACCGCGGCAATTTCATCGGCATGTTTTGTCAGTACATCAACCAGCGGCGCAATATCTGCATCTGTGCAAGGCTCGCCAAAACGCGATGTGGGGCGTGGCACAAAAAACTGCCGTGTGACAGCATTGCTGAACAGATGATGCATGCCAGTATCTGGATCACACACACTCATCGCAGCAAAGGTATCACCGTGATAACCACCAGCAAGACTGATAAATTTTTTTCGCCTGGATTGTCCTTTCGCCTGCCAATACTGCAACGCCATTTTCAGCGCAACTTCTACGGCAACAGAACCGGAATCCGAGAAAAAAACTTTTTGCAGTGGTGCAGGTGTGATGTCGACCAATGTCCTGGCGAGTTGCACAGCCGGTTCATGCGTCAAACCACCAAACATCACGTGCGCCATCGACTGCAACTGCGTTTCAATCGCAGCATTCAATACCGGATGGTTATAACCGTGGATTGCGCTCCACCACGATGACATCCCGTCAAGCAGCGACCGTCCATCCGCAAGATGCAGAGTACAACCCTGCGCGGACTGCACTGGATACACCGGCATGTTGCTATCCACAGCAGCATAAGGATGCCAGATGTGTTGCCGGTCGCTCTCTAATATTGTGGCAGCATCCATAGGCATCACTTTTTCAGCAATGGTTCGAGCGCTGGTTTAACCGTAGCAAGAATTTGTGGTTGCACTGCGGCAGTGGGATGTAGATGGTCCGCCTGAAAATGCGCGGGATCACCCGCAATGGCTTGCAAGAAAAATGGCACTAATGCGATACCATTTTTTTCTGCCAACTGTGTGTAAGTACCAGAAAATTGTTCTGCATAACGCGGCCCATAATTGGGCGGAATTTGCATACCCAGCAACAAGATGCGGCAACCAGCCTGTTTGCCAAGATCAATCATCGCCTGCAGATTATTGCGCAATGTCGCTATCGGAAAACCACGCAGCCCGTCATTTGCGCCCAACTCAATCACCAGCACATCCGGTTTTTGCTGCTGCAAATGAGCAGGTAAACGCGCCAGACCATTGCCGCTGGTTTCGCCGCTGATCGATGCATTGATGAAGGTGTGATCCGGTAATTGTTGCTGCAAGAGATAGACCCAACCATCCTCTTTGCGCAGGCCGTAGGCGGCACTAAGGCTGTCACCAAAAACCAGCACAGTCGCAGCATTGGCTGTGCTGATAAAAAACAGACACAGATTGATAACAAGCGTTGCGCTAAACAAGTTTTTTGAATGCACGACAATTACCTAATGGATGCTTGGAAAATCACGCCTATAGTAGCCCACGCATGTTGGCGATGGTATGGAGCGTTTTACTGATGAATTCCCCTCTGGTGCAAGAGAATCCACCTATCTTGCAGGCACATAACCTCGGTAAAACAGTCAGCACGCCGGCCGGTGAACTGGCATTGCTGCACGACATCAATTTCAGCGTGCACGCCGGAGAAAGTGTGGCGATTGTTGGCGCTTCCGGCTCTGGCAAATCCACACTTCTGGGATTGCTCGCTGGCCTGGATATGCCCAGTAGCGGCGACATTATGCTGGATGGCCTGTCACTCACTGCTCTGGATGAAGAACAGAAAGCGGCTCTGCGTGCGCGCAAAGTCGGTTTTGTCTTCCAGAATTTCCAGTTGCTGCCTTCACTGACAGCACTGGAAAATGTCATGCTGCCACTGGAACTGCGACACACCGAGACACACGCCCACTGCGAACAACGCGCCCGTGAATTTCTGCAGCACGTCGGTCTGGCGGAACGCCTCGATCACTATCCACGCACCTTGTCTGGCGGTGAACAGCAACGCGTCGCCATCGCCCGCGCATTTGCCGGGCTGCCGGCTATCCTGTTTGCCGACGAACCGACAGGCAATCTCGACAGCCAGACTGCCAACAACATTGTTGATCTGTTGTTCACACTCAATCGGGAAAGTGGCGCCACGCTGATTCTTGTCACTCACGATGAGAAACTGGCTGCCCGTTGCACACGCTGCCTGCATATGGACGCTGGGCAACTGACCGAGACAACCCTGTGACACTATCCGCTATCACACCGTCTTCCTGGAAAATGCCCCTCGCATGGCGGATGCTGGTGCGTGAATGGCGCGGCGGTGAACTGGGGTTGTTATTTGCTTCGCTAGTGCTGGGCGTCACACTGGTCACAGGCATCAGTTTATTTGCCGAACGCCTGCAGAAGGCGCTTGTAGGCGAAGCGAGCGTTTACCTCGGAGCTGATCGTGTGCTGCAAGTCAACGATCCCGTCGCGCAGGATTGGCTGAATCACGCGCAACAACAGGGTCTGTCGGTAGCACGCACCACACTATTTCCCACCATGGTTTACCCGAGCGGAAGTGACGGCGAGCGCTCCGCACTGTCGGCGCTCAAAGCAGTGTCCACCAGCTATCCACTGCGCGGCGATCTGGGCATCAGTGACGGCACTGGTCAGCCAGAGGCAGTGCGACATGGTCCTGCCAGTGGCGTCGCCTGGGTCGACAACAATATTCTTACGCAACTGGATCTCGGGATCGGCGACCGGATCGATGTCGGCAACAGCAGTTTTGTTGTAGAGCGCGTACTGACCCGTGAAGGTGATGCAGGCAGCAGCTTCTACGGCATGGGTACACGGGTGATGATCAGCGACAGCGATCTCCCCGCCACAGGCCTGATCATTCCCGGCAGCCGGGTGGAATATCGCTACCTGTTTGCTGGCGGCGAAACCGCGTTAGACAACTTTTTCGATTGGCTGGAGCCGCAGCTACCCAAAGGTTCTCGCGTGATCACCCTGCACGATAACCAACCAGGCATAGCCGGTGCATTGGATAAAGCCGGCCTGTTCCTGCGGCTGGCTGGCAGTCTCGGAGTGCTGTTAGCAGCACTGGCAGCTGCATTCGCCGCGCAACGCTATTGCGAAAGACATACCGATACCATTGCCGTGCTGAAAACACTCGGCGCGGGCAGACCACAAGTGCTGGGCTTACTGGCAGGACAGATGACCGGCCTCTGGCTATTAGCAACGTTGACCGGCTTTCTACTGGGCGCCTTATTGCAGCAGGCATTTCTGGGTGCGATGGCAGACTGGGTGCCGGTCGCCGCTCTACCCCCAGCTGGCGCCTATCCTTTTGTGATCGGTGCGGCGACCAGCTTGCTTTGCCTGCTGACACTCGTCTTACCTGCTTTCTGGCACTTACTGGCCGTGCCACCCTGGCGAGTATTGCGCAGCGATAGCACTGGAGTCCTCGCCTATAGCCGCAGCCTGTGGTTGGCGCTGCCAGGAACCGGAGCGCTGCTGCTACTCTACAGCCATGACTGGAAGCTGACCGGTTTGCTACTCGGTGGCGGACTGGCGCTGGTGTTACTACCTGCTGCCTTATTTGGCTGGAGCTTGTTGATTGGTGGTCGCGCACTCAGCATGCAAGCGGGCAGCGTGTGGCGCCTGGGTATCGCCAATGTACTGCGTCGACGCTGGTTATCACTGTTGCAGATTGTGGTGTTCGCTATCTGCTTCATGTTGCTAGCCGTGATGGTGCTGCTGCGCGGATCACTATTGAACGAATGGAAACTGCAAATTCCTCCCGACGCCCCGAATGTTTTTCTGATCAATATCGCTCCCGATGAAGTGAGCAAATTGCAGGGCGAATTACAAAATATCCATCTACAAACCGCTGGGCTGTATCCGATGGTGCGTGGGCGCCTCACTGAAATTAACGGGCAACAGGCGACAGAACTGTTTGGCGAAAGTGTGGGTGAGGTTTATCGCGAATTGAATCTGAGCTGGAGCATAACGTTGCCACCGGACAACGTCATTGTGCAAGGCGACTGGCCAGGCGTTTCACGAGCAAATGTACCTCCTGTTTCAATTGAGCAAGGCCTCGCCAAACGTTTGCACCTTCAACTTGGCGACAAATTGCTTTTCACCATCGGCGATGCACGCTTGACCACCTATATAGCCAGTATTCGATCGTTGAACTGGGACAAAATGACGCCCAATTTTTATTTTCTGTTTCCGCCCGATACACTAGAAACATACAGCGCAACATGGATGACAAGCTTGCATCGCAACGCACAACAGGAAGCCGTGTTGAGTCGCGTACTGCGTCACTATCCATCCGTATCTGCATATCCGGTGGATGACTTGATTGCACGCATCCAGACAATAGTTGAACGCGCCAGTTTGGCGGTGGAAGTTATTCTGCTGCTGGTTTTGATTGCCGGTTTACTCGTGTTGCTGACGTGCTTGCGAGCCAGCATCGATGAACGTCTGCACGAAAGCGCCCTGCTGCGAACACTGGGTGCCGGCAAACAACTGATTCTGGGCAGTCTGGCAGTAGAATTTATTTTTATCGGATTGACAGCTGGAATACTGGCTGCATGCGGGGCAGAGCTAACCGCTTGGGCACTACAAACCCACTTGTTCAAAATGGATTTTGTGGCGCACCCGTTATTGTGGATTTTCGTGCCCACGATATCGACACTGATGATTGTATCAGCCGGCACGGTTTTCTGTTACCGCGCAGTGATCGTACCGCCTATCACCATCCTGCGTGAATCAAATCGGCAAAACTGACAGAAATTTTTCAGCAGATGATTTTAACTCTGTCAGCATACCGTGAAAAAAATGACCTCCCTTCGGCCATTGCTGCGACATTTTTTGAGGCGCAGATAACTGCTCGAACCAGTTATAAACAGTAGCGCTATCTACCACTTCATCATCGTCACACTGCAGTAACAAAACAGGTGCTGCGACAGTGGCAATTTTGTCCAGACCATACCGCGGCACAGGAGGTGTGCTGAGCAACAAACCTGCGCATGGTGTCGTCTGCGCCAACTGCGCAACAATCGCAGCACCGAAAGAAAAACCCGCCAATACTATCGGCAACCCCGGCAATTCCAGACTAATGCATGACAATACAAGATTGGCATCATCCAGCTCACCCACACCGTTATCGTGCACACCGGTACTGCATCCGACACCACGAAAATTGAAACGCACTGCAACAATTCCGCTGTCCCGGCAAGCGCGAGCCAAAGTAAACACAACTTTGTTGTCCAGACTACCGCCATGCAACGGATGCGGATGGCAAATCAATGCCACTGCACGCGGCTTTTGCACACCATTCACCAGCAATTCAACAATACCCGCCTGACTGGTCACCGTGAATCTCGTTACACGTGTGTATGCCCAATCTGCCGGGAAGCTACCTGAAATGTTCATCGAGTTATTTCACTATTTCTTTTGCCGAGCCATGATGATTCCATTATCCTGATACCACAAATTTACGCCAACGGAGATATGTTATGGATACAAGTGCAGACATGATCCTGGTTGCTCTGGCTAGCGGCGCAGTGGGAATAGCCATTGGGGCATTTCTGATGTTTCGTGGTATACATCCTAAAAGCCGCCAACAACTTGAAGCAAAGCTGCTAGAAACCGAGCAGAAACTCAAACAGCAAAATGCACATATTACCGAGCATTTTACTCACACTGCCTCTCTTGTCAGCAATCTGACACGGAGCTATCGCGACCTTCATGACTACTTGTCTTCCAGTGCACAGCAGCTGGGCAATATTGATATCCAGCCCGTATTGCTCAGCGACAGCAAAGCTGCACCTATACTAGGGCAGGGTGTTGTTATCAATCCGCCGCTGGATTACGCACTGAAAAAAAGTAATGTCGGCACACTCAGTGAAGTGTATGGCCTTAAGGACGAAGCTCCAAATACCGCAACCACATTAGATGCTTATGAAAAATAAACATCCGGAAATAAAAAAGGCGCTTTTAAAAGCGCCTTTTTTATTTTTCTGGAAGGGTCAATTCGCAGCATAAACGGCTAGTGCCGCCCCTACTGCTTTGCCAGAGTTAATCTTTGCATTCATTGAGGTTAACACTGCATCAAGCGCACCGAGACAAAACAGCACATTTTTCTGGTTACAGCCAAAACCCATCAGACCGATACGCCAGACTTTTCCAGCCAATTCCCCAAGGCCTGCGCCAATTTCAAGGCTATAGCTATCGAGTAATACTTTACGCACGGCAGCTTCATCCACGCCTTCAGGAATAGTTACTGCATTCAATTGCGGTAAACGCTCACCTTCAGGAACCACAAACTGCAAGCCCATCGCTTCAATACCTGCCGCCAGCGCTTTGTGATGAAAGGTGTGACGAGCCCAGGAGTTCTCCAATCCCTCTTCTTTTACCAATACCAAGGACTCATGTAATGCATATAGCGCATTAATAGGCGCGGTATGGTGATAAGCACGTTTGACACCAGCTCCCCAATATCCCATCACCAGATTCATATCAAGAAACCAGCTTTGCACTTTGGTTTTACGGCTGCCGATCAACTCAACAGCGTGATCACTGAAACTGACTGGTGATAGGCCAGGCGTACAAGACAAACATTTTTGTGTACCCGAATAAATGGCGTCGATTCCCCATTCATCTACACGCAATTCACTGCCTGCAACAGAAGTCACCGCATCCACAATTGTCAGACAGTTATATTTTTTTGCAATGGCACAAATGGTTTTTGCGTCAGACAAAGCACCAGTCGAAGTTTCAGCATGCACAAAAGCAACAATTTTTGCATCTGGATTGGCTTTTAACGCCTCTTCAACTTTTTGCGGGTCAACAGCGCGGCCCCATGGATCGATTACCATGACTGGAGTGGCCCCACAGCGCTCGACATTTTCTTTCATGCGCCCGCCGAACACACCATTCTGGCACACAATCACTTTATCGCCGGGCTGCACAAGGTTCACAAATGCGGCTTCCATACCTGCAGAACCCGGCGCCGAAACTGGCAATGTGAGTCTGTTCTCGGTCTTGAATACGTACTGCATTAATTGCTTGATTTCGTCCATCAAATCCACAAAAACAGGATCGAGATGACCAATTGTCGGGCGAGCCATCGCTTCCAGAACACGGGGGCTCACATCTGAAGGACCGGGCCCCATCAAAGTACGAACAGGCGGATGAAACGATTGCATATAGAATCTCCCAACTAACAGTAACGAATGCCTAAAACAAAAACACCGGGCAAGCCCGGTGTTACACAACAAGACCCGATATTACTCGGCTGAATTGTCTTCGGTATTAACAATATCAGCAGCTTTAGTTTTTTCAGGACGATTGACCAACTCTACATAAGCCATTGGTGCTTTATCACCAGTTCGGAATCCACATTTAACGATACGCAGGTACCCACCAGGACGAGCTTCATAGCGCGGTCCAATTTCAGTGAAAAGCTTTCCTACAACAGCCTTGCTACGCAGGCGATTAAAAGCCAGACGACGATTAGCGACGCTATCTTTTTTTGCCAATGTAATCAGCGGCTCAGCAACACGGCGTAATTCTTTAGCCTT
>DATIDQ010000029.1:0-9254 GCA_035456205.1 Pseudomonadales bacterium | reverse complement strand
TATTGGCGGGGTATAGTCACTATCGGGTTACAATGTGCTATGGATTGATAATGCTATTGTGCGCTGTTTCTACGGTTGCCAAGCCAAGCTTGAGTGTAGGGTACAATGAGCTGATAGTTCCGGTGTTCTGGATGCTGTTTTACGGTGTTGTAATGGTGTATGGCAATAATTTAATAAAAAAATAGCGCGCATCAAGCAATCGAGAGAATAAACAATGAATTTAAGGGTAGTCGGCGTCATGCTTCGCCGATATTACAAGCAGATCATTATGGTCGCTGTGGATTTCATACTCCTCAGCGCCGCGCTGTTGTTTGCTTTCTGGGCCAGATTGGGTGAAGTCTGGTTTCCGTATCAACCTGAACAATATTTCATACTAGCGGTATGCCTGTTAGTGACCCTGTTTGCTTTCGGGCGTTTGGGGCTATATCGCTCCATCATTCGCTACATGGGCCAACAAGCCATGTTTGCTGTGACACAAGGTGTATTCATATCGGCAATGATCATTGCTGTAATCTCGTATATGAGTGGCACATTTATGCCGCGTTCTGTTTCCATTATTTATGGTTGCTTTGCCTGCATTCTTATTGGTGGGTCAAGAATGCTTATTCGCGCTTATTATCAAAAGGGCGTGCAGATTCATAAGGAGAGAGTGGCAATTTATGGCGCTGGCACATCAGGATTGCAAGTGTATAAAGCGTTAATGCATGGTAATGATTACAAGCCTATCTTGTTTGTTGATGACAATATTTCAAAACAGGGCATGATTCTTGACAGCTTGCCCGTGTATTCAACCCATAATATTTCCCAGCTGTTAGAGCGTCACGGTATTACCAAGGTGTTATTAGCTATGCCGTCGGTATTGCCGCAACGCAGGCAGGAAATCATGCGTGAGTTGGCTGAAATCGGTATTGCAGCTCAAATGGTTCCTGGCATAGAAGAGTTACTGGACAGTGCCTTGCGTGGTAGTGATGTTGATCGTGTGTATGACAGCATTCTGGGGCGTACCCCGGTGTCGCCCGATGAACAGCTATTGGATCGGTGTATTAAAGATCATGTTGTAATGGTGACAGGCGCGGCAGGTTCTATCGGTAGCGAATTGTGTCGACAGATTTTGTTAAGCAAGCCGCGTATATTGTTGCTCGTGGATGTCAACGAATACGGTTTGTATCAAGTGGCAAACGAATTGCATCAATCTGGTATCCAGCAGGATTCTATGATGCCAGAGATTATTTCACTGTTGGGTAACGTCGCAGATCAGCGGCGCATGGCTGAGATTATTCGGGGTTTTGCTGTGCAAACTATCTATCACGCCGCAGCGTATAAACATGTGCCTATTGTTGAAAATAACATGATAGAAGGCGTGCGAAATAACACGCTTGGTACATGGGCCCTTGTCAAAGCTGCTGCCGAGAATGCAGTGGAAACTTTTATACTGATCTCGACCGATAAAGCTGTACGCCCAGTCAGTATGATGGGAGCTAGCAAGCGCTGTGCAGAACTTGTTTGTCAGGCGTATGCGCGTAGTGAGGCATCTACCCGATTCTGTATGGTGCGTTTTGGTAATGTACTAGGTTCTTCTGGTTCTGTAGTGCCTTTATTTTTTGACCAGATCAATGCGGGCGGCCCGGTTACAGTGACGCATCCAGATGTTGCGCGGTATTTTATGACAACAGCTGAAGCGGCCCAGCTGGTTTTACAAGCTGGCAGTATGGGTGAGGGTGGTGAAGTATTCGTGCTGGATATGGGTAAACCGGTAAAAATTATGGATCTTGCAGAGCGGATGATTGCATTGCTCGGTAGATCTGTCCGTGATGAGCATCATCCTGATGGTGATATTGAAATTATGATCACAGGCTTGCGTCCGGGAGAAAAACTCTATGAGGAGCTGGTTCTGGGCGACAAGATTTCAGGTACTGGCCATCCTATGATTATGCGCGCCGATGAGAGTTTTCTTGAGTTGCCAAACCTGTTGGCTTGCCTGGAGCAAATCAAGTTGGGCTGTGATGAAGGTGATTGTCAGACGGTCAAGAATATTTTGTCTGAAGTGGTCGGTGGTTTCTCCGAGATGCCTATTAACGATATTTTATGGCGACACAATCAGCAGCAGACCGGTTTGGATGCTGCTGATCTCCCTAAAAGCAATATTATGCCGTTGGTGCGTAAGCCTCCTAAAAACGTACATTAATACCCGCTATTTATCTGTAAGAGAGTCGGGTCATCGGGATCCAGCTTCTGCCATTCATCAAGGTATTTTTTTACCAGATCATTTCTATTAATCCGGGTGGCGAATTCAATTCGTGCAATGTGTACATCTCTGTTGTAAGCCGGCATGGCCGCCGTACGATCCAGTTCTTGCAATGCATCCAGTGCTTTACCTTGCTGATTCAGGGCCAATGCATAGATATAGTTGAAATGTGGATTGTTTCCGGATGCGGCTGCTTTTTTCAAATATTTTATTGCATTATCCATTTGCTTCGCACGAACCAACCAAAGCGCATAAGACATATTCACCTCGGCGTTATCAGGTGCAATTTGTAGAGTTGCCAGAAGAATCTTTTCAGCCTGATCTTCACGGTTTGTTCCTCGGTAGAGATCTGCCAGGTTCAATGATGCCGGTATATAGTAGGGTTCAAGTTTGATGGCGGACAAAAGATATTCTTCAGCATCGCGCAGTCTTTTTTCGTGCATGGCAAAACTGGCAAGGTTAACCAAAGCCGGCGCTCTATCTGCATTGATATTCTGACTGTCGATATATTCTTGCCGCGCATGAATAAAGTCAGGGTTATCTTTTGCAGCTGGGTTGCCAGCAAGTAATCGTGCGGCTTCAATGCGAATAGCACGTTGCTGATCCTGTAATAGAGGAATCAGGATGTCCTGTTGCTCTGGAGGAATTATTTCAGCGGTACGCAATGACCCTAGTCTTATAAGAACTTCTGTATCACCCAATAAATCAGTTAGCATTGGCTGAAAATTACGGGTAGGGAAGTTGCTGAGCAAACTAATGGCTGTTGCACGAACGATCACAGGCTGTTGTTTGTCATGTATCAATTCTACTAATGCATTGTAGGATGATGGTGTTGCCAATCTTGCTTGCGCCAATATTTCACCATAGTGCGATTTTTTCCAATCAATCCCTGCATGCTCTTCTGTTTTTTCAGTAGCCCACTGTGCAGATTTATCCGTATGGCATTTGTTACAAGCATTGGGGGTTTCCAGTTTGACGCTAAGGTCAGGTCTGGGAATACGCATACTGTGATCACGACGTGCATCTATGGTCATATAAGTGGTGGCAGGCATATGGCAGTCCACACAAAAGCTGCCCTTTGTATCTGGTTTGTGCATAGTGTGTTGTGGATTATCATAACTGGCGTTGTGGCATTGCAGGCACAAGCCATTACCTTCAATTTTTATTTTTCCGCTGTGTGGGTTGTGGCAATTGCTGCAAGTAACGCCTTTATTCGCCATCTTGCTTTGTAGAAATGAGCCGTATTCGTAGACTTCATCCTGAATCTGCCCATCGGGATAATAGAGCGTTTCATCCAGCAGTGAAGGAAGGAATGCGTCCATTAAAAATTCCTCATTGTTGCTGGTATTGATCCGGCTTCGCCTGCTGTGACACTGCGCACAGCGTTCAACCTGAACAAGATCGCCAGATTGTTTTCTGAATGCCTTTGCTGTCTCTGTCTGGTGCTGCCAAAGATCCTGAGACCCTGAAGTCATTTTAATTTGCCAGCCTTTCTTGCTGTCTTGCGGTTTGTTTGAATCTCTAGCCCACTCAATATGTTTTGAACCCGCGCCGTGGCAGGATTCGCAGCCCACACCAATTTCTTTCCATGTTGATTGATAGCTATTATTTTTGCTGTCGTAGTTTTTTGCAAAATCTGTTGTATGGCATTCGATACACATGTGATTGGCATTGTGTGATGGGGAGCGCCAATGCAAAACATCACCGGGTACAATTTTTTCATCGTTATAAAGATGAAACCAACGCTGGCCGCCGGCCGCTTCGGCTCTGGAATCCCAGGCGAACGGCAAACTTTGTATTCGTCCATCGGGTAGGGTGGTTAGATATTGTTGCAAGGGAAAAATGCCAAATGTGTATGCCAGCTCCAGAATGGCTGCTGAAGATGTATTCTGGTCAGTAGCGATTTGATACTGGTTATTGCGATAGCTGAAGCTGGTTTGTTGTTGGTGATGTTTTAAGGGCGGAGCGGAAAAATTACCCAGTACATGGCTGCTATCCATGGTCATCATGGCTTTGTGATGATCGGACTGTAGCCAATCCTTCAGTTCAGATAAATGACAGGTTTGGCATTGCTCACTACCAACGTATTGAGCCTGTTTGTTGTCCTGATTGGCTAATTGATGGCTGGTACTCTGGTTGTTGCCTGGTGTGGTTTTTCCTGTGGGTGATACTGCTTTATCACAACCAATCATGCACAGCGATAATGCTATAAATAAGGCGTATCGAATCATAATCTGGCACAGTGCTAACGGTAGTTTTGCATAATACCCCATGTTAGGATGCGCCACCTTTCAGGGGTGGAATTCATGCCTTCAGCCACATCCAATACGTCTATACGTACTATGGCACTTGCCGCTCTGGGTGTTGTGTATGGCGATATCGGTACGAGCCCCCTCTACACCCTGCGTGAATGTTTTGCCGGGCATCATCCGTTAACGCTGACGCCCGGCAATGTCATGGGCGTGTTATCGCTGATTTTCTGGGCGTTGATTATTGTTGTAACGCTCAAGTATGTCTTTTTTATCATGCGGGCGGATAACCATGGTGAAGGTGGGATTCTCGCCTTACTGGCCTTGTCGCGCAGTACAGGTGTGCGTAGCGAATGGTTAAAAGGTGCATTGGCAATGACCGGGATTTTTGGTGCCAGTCTTTTTTATGGTGATGGCATCATCACACCGGCCATTTCAGTTCTGTCGGCTGTTGAGGGGCTGGAGATTGCTGCGCCGGAATTACACCGATTTACTATCCCGGTAGCGATATCCATTCTTGTCGCGCTTTTCATGTTCCAGCGTAAGGGAACGGCTCGTGTGGGTGCTTTGTTTGGGCCGGTGATGCTTGTCTGGTTCAGCACGCTCGCCATATTGGGCGCGTATAACATTCTTCACTATCCGCGAGTGCTGACGGCTCTTAATCCCTGGCACGCTTTCCTGTTTTTTCAGTCACACGGCGTTGGTAGCTTACTGGTATTCGGGGCAGTAGTCCTCGCTGTGACCGGGGGGGAGGCGCTATATGCTGACATGGGGCATTTTGGCCGTAAGCCTATCCAGGTGGCATGGCTCAGTCTGGTGTTGCCAGCTCTTGTGATGAACTACTTCGGGCAGGGTGCGCTACTACTGGAACATCCGGAAGCAATAGACAATCCGTTTTATAAGTTGGCTCCCGAATGGTTTCTCTGGCCATTATTGCTTCTAGCAACATTTTCTACTGTGATTGCTTCACAGGCTGTCATTTCCGGTGTTTTCTCTGTGACGCGTCAGGCAGTACAGATGGGCTTCTGGCCACGGATGCGGATATCCCATACTTCTTCGAGAGAGATTGGCCAAATCTATATACCTCAAATGAACTGGCTCATCATGGTCGCCGTGATTCTGTTGATCCTGCAGTTTCGCAATTCCAGCAATATTGCTGCCGCTTACGGTATTGCGGTTACCACCGCGATGATGGTGGATACGATACTGGCTTGCTTTGTTGCCCATCGTTTGTGGAAATGGAAACTGCCTCTGGTTGTTGTGATCGGAGCGTCATTCTTCACGGTGGATGCGCTGTTTCTTGGTCCGAATATTCTCAAAATTCCGGATGGTGGCTGGTTCCCTCTGTTGGTCGGGGGCTTTGTTATGCTACTGATGTACACATGGCGCACTGGTAGGCGTTTCCTGGCTACCGCTTTGGCAAAAGAAAGTCTGCCGTTGCAGCCGTTTATTGAAAGCCTGGCAATGGGTAAGCCGGCCATGGTTCCTGGTACAGCGATATTTATGGTCAGTAACCTGAATCTGGTGCCCCATGCATTACTGCATAATCTGAAACATAACAAGGTATTGCATGAGCGAGTGGTGTTCCTGACTATTCATAATGAGGAAATCCCTTTTGTCCCGCAAGGTGACAAGATACAGGTGGAAGACTTGGCTCCCGGTTTTTTTGTCATCAGGGGGTCTTATGGATTCCAGGAAAGCCCGGATGTGCAGCGATTGTTGAAACAGTGCCAGCCATTCGGGCTTGAATTTGACATGATGGATACCACGTTCTTCCTCTCTCGTGAGCATTTGATCCCTAGTAGTGATCCGGGTATGCCAGCGATTCTGGACAAGATTTTTGCATTGATGACGCGTAATGCCATGTCGGCTACTAGCTACTTCAATATCCCCCCTAATAGAGTGGTTGAAATGGGGACACAGATCGAGATTTGATGGTGGTCTGTTTTATAAAATTCTTTGACAGATCAATAAGCTATCCCTAGAATGCAGCGCCTATGCGAAGCCTGACTACCAATCAGTTACTGCCTGGCAGTGTTGATGCGCTGAAGCTTTGTCAGCAGGGCGTCAATGTATCGGGTTTTCTGCCTTTGGCGGGGCTGCAGCGTTTATCTAGTCAGCTGTATGTTCAGGAAGGTATTGTTCAGGTTGAATTGGTATTTGGCCGGGATGAGCAGTCACGCAAGACCATTACAGGGCATATAGAAGCTGTATTGCCGCTTGTTTGTCAGCGTTGTCTTGAGCGGTTGGATGTAGATGTGGCTTCGGAGTTGTCGCTCGCTTTGGTATGGAGTGAGGATCAGGTAGTTCAGTTACCTCGAGCGCTGGATCCGGTAGTAATGGATGGAGAAGATCTGGATCTCCACGACATTGTTGAAGAGGAATTGCTACTGGCTTTGCCTCTTGTTGCGATACATGAGGTTGGCACTTGTGAACCTCCACAGTTGTTAGCAGTAGAACAGCTCATTGATAGTGAGCCTGTAGAAAAGAAAGTAAACCCGTTTAAGGTGTTGGCAGCCCTGAAAACGGAGGCAAAACCCACTGAATAGTGTTTTGCCAATCAATTGCCAAATGGTTAATTACTCAACGCCAGGAGTTTGACATGGCCGTACAGAAAAGTCGTAAATCCCGTGCCCGTCGTGGCATGCGCCGTTCACATGATGCTTTAACTGCCAGCACCTTGTCAGTTGATACAGTAACCGGTGAAAAACATCTTCGTCATCACATGACCCCCGATGGTTTTTATCGCGGTCGCAAGATTGTTGAAGGCGCTGCTGACTAAGCTGCCCAGCGATTGCATTCATTGTTGAAGCAATGATCACAATCGCCATTGATGTTATGAGCGGGGATATTGGTCCCGCTGTTACAGTGCCCGCCAGCGTGCGGGCATTGTCGTTTATGCCGGACATCAGTGTGATTCTTTTGGGTGATAGCAAGGCGATACAGGCACAGTTATCCAGATTGAAACACACCAACCATGAGCGTATCCGGATTGTTGCTACAACACAGACGATCGGCATGGATGAAAAGCCCGCTCAGGCTCTGCGCAATAAAAAAGACTCTTCGCTTTTTAGATCCATCCAGCTACTACAGGAAGGCGAGGTGCAAGCTTGCGTGAGTGCTGGCAATACCGGCGCTTTACTGGCAATAGGCTGTCATCTTTTACGTACATTTGATGGCATTGATCGCCCGGCAATTTGCGCTGTTATTCCGACGGATAAAGGCCAGGCTTTTTTGCTTGATGTCGGCGCAAATGTTGATGTTCCTGCAAAAAATCTGCATCAATTTGCTGTTATGGGGTCAGTACTTTGTTCAGCGTTGCTCGGTATTGAGAAGCCTCGTATTGGTTTACTCAATATTGGCGTTGAAGATATCAAGGGAAATGAACAGGTTAAAAATGCCGCAGAATTGTTGCAAGTGGATAACACTATAAATTACTGCGGATTTGTTGAAGCTGATCAATTGTTTTTTCAGAAAGTAGATGTTGCAGTCTGTGATGGATTTACTGGTAACATTGCGCTAAAAGCTAGCGAAGGCGCTGCGCGATTGATTCGTCACACGTTAAACCAATTCAAGATAGCCAAGTTAATTAAACCATTAATGGCCGGGTTTCGTTCAAAAATAAATCCTTCCCGTTATAATGGTGCGAGTTTTCTTGGGCTAACAGCAACATTGGTCAAGAGTCATGGCAGTGCTGATGTTGATGCATTCTGTCGCGCTATCGAAGTGGCGCGATCTGAAGTGCAGGCTGATATTCCTCGCCGTATCCAGGAAAAACTGCAACTTGGCAGTAACGCATAATTTTTTGGGGTTTGTATGAATTCTAGATTGGCTTTTGTTTTTTCTGGTCAGGGATCACAGAAAGTCGGTATGCTGGCTGAAGTCGGTTCTTTGTTTCCTGTCGTCAAGAATACATTTTCTGAAGCATCAGAAGTATTGGGTTATGACTTGTGGGACCTATGCCAGAACGGCGAACAGGAACAACTTAATCTGACTGAAACTACCCAGCCCTTATTGCTGACATCCAGTGTTGCGCTATGGCGTGTCTGGCAGGAAAAAAATGGCGCTAACCCCGCACTCCTGGCGGGTCATAGTCTTGGTGAGTGGTCTGCGTTGGTTTGTTCAGGTGTTGTAGCATTTGCTGATGCTGTTGATCTTGTACGTAAGCGTGGTGCGTATATGCAAACAGCTGTGCCAAAAGGTGAGGGCAGTATGGCTGCTGTGCTGAATCTGGAAGATGCCATCATTCTGGATATCTGTAAGCAAGCGTCTGTCGTTGGAGTGGTTGAAGCTGTCAACTTCAATTCGCCCGGCCAGGTTGTTATTGCAGGCCAGGTCGCAGCAGTCGATAAAGCGTCTGAATTGTTGAAGGCTGTAGGCGCAAAGCGAGTATTGCCCTTGCCTGTTAGCGCGCCTTTTCATACATCATTGATGCAGCCTGCTGCAGAACAAATGGCAGGGCATATCAATGCTACTGTATTCAATGCACCTGAAATTCCAGTTATCCATAATGTACATGCCAGGATGGAAAGTGATCCGGAAGTTATCAAACAGTTGATGATAAAGCAGATAGACAGTCCTGTTTTATGGGTAGATTGTATCAATGCACTGGTCGCTAACGGTATCAGCTCAGTGATTGAATGCGGGCCGGGAAAAGTACTGTGTGGTTTGTGTGCAAAAATTGAAAAATCTCTGAATACATACAGTCTGGAAGATATGGCAAGCATTGAAAAAGCCTTGTCTGAAACTAGAGCATAGCC
>DATIDQ010000028.1:0-8063 GCA_035456205.1 Pseudomonadales bacterium | reverse complement strand
GAAGGTGATCGCGTTAAAGCCGGGCAAGTGTTGATTGAGTTATGGAATGAAGATCACAAAGCAAATGTTGCACAAGCTGAAGCGAGTTTGTCGGCGGCTGAACATGAACAGAAGCGGGCTTGTCTTGGTGCTGATCAGAATGCACGCGAAGACCAGCGCGCCCAGGCGTTGGTTGGCAAGCAACTGATTTCAACCACTCAGGCGGAAGCCGCCCACACTTTATCGAATACCACGCGCCAAAGTTGTGAAGCAGCGGAAGATCAAGTGAAGATGAGTCGTGCGAATCTGGATATGTTTCGTGCGCGTTATGATCTGACATATTTGCGCGCGCCGTATGACGGCATTATTGCAGAAGTGAATAGCGAGCTGGGTGAATACGTTACGCCGTCGCCGGCTGGCATATTAACGAAGCCGGCCATCGATATGCTGGATGATTCCTGTTTGTACGTCACGGCACCGATTGATGAAATTGATGCGATGCCTGTGCGTGTTGGCCAACGTGTCAGCATCACGCTGGATGCATTTCGTGGCCAACATTTTGACGGGCATATTACGCGTATTGCGCCGTATGTGATGGAAGTGGAAAAGCAGGCGCGCACAGTAGATGTCGATGTACGCTTTGATAGTTTTCCGAAAGATGTGCCTTTGCTGGTAGGTTATAGCGCCGATATTGAAATTATTCTGGATGAACGCAATGGTGTGTTGCGTGTGCCGACAGAAGCTATCGTGGACAAACATTTTGCGTATGTACTGGGTGACGATGGCATCGTGCACAAACGTGAGTTTACTTCTGGCCTGGCCAACTGGACGCAGACAGAAGTGAGTGCCGGGCTGCAAGCCGGTGACAAGGTGGTGTTGACACCCGATCACCCGGGTCTGAAAGACGGTGTGTCTGCTACCGTTGACAATGCCACCGCAGAAGAAAAAGCGGCCAGGAAAAAATCACCGTGATTCACTTGCGCGGTATTCACAGGGAATTTGCGCTGGGTGATGAAATTGTACGCGCGCTGGATGGTATTGATCTCGATATTCATACCGGCGAATACGTGTCGGTGATGGGACCATCCGGTTCCGGAAAATCTACATTGTTGAATGTGGTGGGTTTACTCGACACGCCGGATGCCGGTTCTTACAAACTCGATGGCATTGAAACAGTGGGCCTGCCGGAAGAAGCGCGTGGACGGTTGCGCCGTGAAAAAATCGGTTTTGTATTTCAGGCGTATCACCTGATTCCTCGCCTGACAGCGCGTGAAAATATTGCGTTGCCAATGGTGTTGGCTGGTATGCCGACAGCCGAGCGTCGTGTGCGCACAGATGAAACACTCAAGCGCTTGAACTTATGGGCGCGTGCAGATCACTTGCCGCAACAATTATCCGGCGGACAACGTCAGCGTGTGGCGATTGGTCGCGCCGTGGTGATGAAACCGGAAATTATTCTGGCGGATGAACCCACGGGAAATCTCGACAGCCGTTCTGGTCGCGAAGTGATGGAGCTGCTGGAAGAATTGAATGCATCCGGTATCACCTTGATGATGGTGACGCATGACAATGTGCTCGGCGCCCGTGCGCACCGCCATATTGTTTTTGGCGATGGTCATGTGGTGAGTGATGATCGTGCAGTGCGTAATGAGCATGAAGTAAAAAATAATGCATCAGCCAGTCTCTGAAGTCACGGGCATTACCTGGCGCGACAGCGTGTTATTCGCATTGCTGGTGCTGCGTCGCTACCGTTTCCGCACCAGCATGATGTTGTTAGCAATGACCTTGGCAGTCGGTTCTGTCGTCGCCTTTACTGCACTCGGCGAAGGCGCGCGCGGCTTTGTGCAAAACGAATTTTCTTCGCTCGGCGGGGAATTGTTGGTGGTGCTGCCAGGACGCAAGCAAACGACTGGTGGTGCGCCGCCCGTGATGGGAACGGCGGCGCGTGACGTCACTCTGGCAGATGTAAGATCTTTGCGTGAACGGTTACGCGGTGCGCAAGCCGTGGTTCCATTGATGGCGGGGAAAGTGGAAGTATCGGCGAATGCACGTTCACGTGATGTCATGATTGTTGGCAGCACGGCACAATATTTTTCTGTGCGTGAACTGAAAGTGATGAATGGCAGCATTCTGCCGGAGATCGAAGACAATCTTGCGCAACCGGTGTGTGTGATTGGCGGGAAAGTCAGCACTGAATTGTTCGGCAATAATCAGGCTGTTGGCGAATGGATCAAGATAGGTGATCGCCGTTTTCGCATTATCGGCGTGTTATCTGGTAAAGCGGATGCATCCGGCTTTGATCTCGGTGACGGGGTTTTGATACCGGTTGCATCAACACAAATGTTATTCAATCGGCAGGGATTATTTCGCGTCATCATCCAGCCGCGCACCTATTACCCCATCGATAAATTGCGGAATGAAATTCTGGACGCATTTCGCGATCTGCATCAGGGAGAAGAAGATGTCACGGTGGTAAAACCGGATTCCATGATGCAGACGTTTGACAAGATATTTATTGCATTGACGTTAGGTATTGGCGCGATTGCCGGTATCAGTTTGTTGGTGGCGGGTGTGCTGGTAATGAATCTGACGTTAATCAGCGTTTCACAGCGCACAAAGGAAATCGGTTTGCTGAAAGCATTGGGTGCATCGAATCACCAGATCCGCAGACTGTTCTTGCTGGAATCGGTATTACTCTGTATGGCGGGCGCAGTGTGTGGCGTCATTGCGGGTGAACTGTTGGTATTGTTAGGTAGAACACTCTGGCCGAATGTACCGTTTGCTGCCCCAACGTGGGCAGTGGTGACATCTGTCCTGATTGCACTATTGTCCGGGCTGGTTTTTGCTTGGCTGCCCGCATCGCGCGCAGCGCGTTTGCAACCTGTGGAAGCATTGGCAGGAAAAATGACATGAGCTGTTTTTTATGAGAACAGTTGACGCATTGCAATGGATACGCCGCGCTTTAAGTGCGGGGCGGCAACGCACATTATTGACTGCAGTAGGTATTGCCATCGGCATTGCAGCTGTCGTATTGCTGACAGCGATTGGTGAAGGTCTGCGTGTTTATGTGATGGACAGTTTTTCACAATTCGGTTCGCGTATCGTCAAAGTCTCTCCTGGAAAAAACCAGACCATGGGCATGGCCGGCGTATTGAGTACGGTGCGCCCACTCACGATTGCAGATAGTGAAGTGATGCGCCAGTTGCGCGATGTGCAATATGTGGTGCCGATTGTGACGGGTACCGGCCATGTAGAAGCAGAAAGTCGCTCGCGCGACACAGATGTATTCGGTGTAGGCAGTGAGGCGCCGGAAGCGTGGCAGATGCCAGTGGCACTCGGCAGTTTTTTGCCGCCGGATGATCCGGGCAACACGCGACCTTTTGCGGTACTCGGCAGCAAACTGCGTTATGAATTATTTGGTGACAGCAATCCACTAGGACAATTTATCCGCATCGGCGGCGCACGTTTTCGTGTAATCGGCGTGATGGCGGCCAAAGGTGATTTTCTGGGTATGGATCTGGATGAAATTGCATTTATTCCTGCGGATCGCGCTTTGCAATTATTCAATCGCGTTAATCTGCAGGAAATGGATATTATTTTCACCGAGCAATCCACATCAGCAGAAATGTCAGAAAGAATCAAAAAACGTTTTCGTGAATTGCATGGCGATGATGACATTACCTTGTTTACGCAAGATGACATGCTCTCCAGCCTTGACCGTATTCTCGGTTTGTTGACTGTTGCTGTCAGTGCGTTGGGCAGCATTTCCTTGCTGGTGGGTGGCGTAGGCATTTTGACAATTATGAGCACCACATTGCGCGAGCGCACAGCAGAAATCGGTTTGTTGCGTGCACTCGGCACAACGCAGCGCCAGTTGCTGGGATTATTTCTCGGTGAAGCAATATTGCTGTCAATGTTTGGTGGTTTGCTGGGGCTTGCGAGTGTTGGTGCCTTGTTAGGTTTTTTAAAATTGTTGGTGCCGACCATGCCTGTCACCATCCAGCCGTTTTATTTTATTTTGTCATTGGGCTTGTCGGCGGCAGTGGGATTGTTTTCCGGTATCGCACCGGCGTGGCGTGCATCGCAACTGGATCCGATTGAAGCCTTGCGAGCGGAGTAATACGGAAGAGCGCAGGTTGTTATTCCGGTTGGCAGGCTTTACCCTGTACGTGGAGTTGGCCAGACAATCGCTGCCGAGAATCTCACGATTCAGAGTGGAGGAAAGTCCGGGCTCCATAGGGCAGAGTGCCAGGTAATGCCTGGGCGGCGTGAGCCGACGGCTAGTGCAACAGAGAGTAAACCGCCGAACGGTGCTGCAAAGCATGCGTGGTAAGGCTGAAACGGTGCGGTAAGAGCGCACCACGAGTCTGGTAACAGACCGGTACGGTAAACCCCACTCGGAGCAAGACCAAATAGGAATCCATTGGCGCGGCCCGCGCCGGATTCGGGTAGGTTGCTTGAGGTCTGTGGCGACGCAGATCCCAGATGAATGATTGTCCACGACAGAACCCGGCTTACCGGCTGACTCCATCTTTTTTATATCCCCTGAAAGCCTCCCTGCAAAGACAAACTTAAGGTTTTACTTTAGGTTTCCTTTGCATATTTCTGATTTGTATACATTTTGTACTATTGAAAGTTGCGGCTAACGTGCAGGCAACTGCTGACAACGTGCGGGGAACGGTCGATAACGTGTGAAAAGCTTGCTTGACAAGGATTTTTGCCCTCTATAGTGTACCTGTGTGGTGAAAAGTGGATCAAAGTGGCGGGCTATGGCTTGCTGGGCGATCTACACGGACGCCTATTGCAATGGGCGTTTATCTAATTGAGAGGCAGCAAGCCCCATGTTCAGAGGCATAGCGGAAATCCATCTCGACCCGAAAGGGCGATTGGCGATTCCGGCCAAGTACCGAGAAGTGCTGGCTGAACTGTGCCGTGGGCAGCTGGTGGCGACTATTGATATTCGTGATGCCTGCCTTCGTATCTATCCGCTGCCGGTCTGGCAGGAACTGGAAGCGCAATTGGAATCCCTGCCTAGTACGGATGTCGGTGTGCGCCGCATCCAGCGTTTGTTGTTGGGTTACGCAAGCGATCTGGAAATGGATAGCAATGGACGCGTGTTGCTTCCATCTTCCCTGCGTAAATATGCCCAGCTTGAAAAGAAGCTGGTGCTGGTGGGAATGGGCAAGAAGTTCGAGTTGTGGAGCGAGGACAGTTGGCAAAAATGTCGACATGACGCTACCAGCGGTGAATTCGAGTTGCCCGCCATTCTTGATTCCATTTCTTTCTAGGGCGCGCCATGAGTGACTTCGCCCACACCACCGTTCTGCTACATGAAGCGGTGGATGCCCTCGTAGAAAATGTAGACGGTGTTTACATCGATGGTACTTATGGTCGTGGTGGTCATAGCCATTTGTTGCTGTCGCGTCTTTCTGCGCAAGGTCGGTTGCTGGCATTGGATCGCGATCCGTTAGCGGTGGCGTACGCTCGTGAGCAGCATGCCAATAATCCGTGTTTTCAAATCGAGCAGTGCAATTTCGGCGATATGCGTCGTGTTGTGGTCGAGCGTAATTTGTTGGGCAAGGTCAGCGGTATCTTGCTGGATATCGGTGTGTCTTCGCCACAACTGGATGATGCTGAACGCGGCTTCAGTTTCATGAACGATGGCCCGTTGGATATGCGCATGAATCCGCAGGCAGGCATGAGTGCTGCTGACTGGATCAACAGCGCTTCCATAGAAGAAATGACCACGGTATTCCGCGAATACGGTGAGGAGCGTTATGCAAAGCGCATCGCCGGTGCTATTGAGAAATCGCGTAGTGAAACCCCGTTCACGCGTACGCTGCAGTTGGCGGAAGTAGTCACCGCGGCCAATCCTGCCTGGGAAAAACATAAACATCCTGCCACACGTGTTTTTCAGGCAATCAGGATTTTTATCAATGACGAGCTTGGCGAATTGAAAAAAGTCCTGCAGGATGCGCTGGATATACTCGAAGCTGGAGGGCGTATTGCTGTTATTGCATTTCATTCTCTGGAAGACAGGATCGTCAAACAATTTTTTCGGGAACAGAGTCGTGGTATCGAAGTGCCACGACATATTCCTGTGACCGGTGATCGGGAGGGTAGAACACTAAAATTGGTAGGGAAGGCAATAAAACCCGGTGATGCGGAAATTGAAAAAAATCCACGTGCGCGCAGTGCAGTATTGCGAGTGGCTGAAAAGTTGTATGTAAATGAAAAGTTTCAATCCGGTATCGCAGTATGAGTGATATCCAGGACAAACCACAAAAAGATATGGAAATCAGCTTGTTTGGTCTGTTTTGTCTGCTGCTCCTGGTTGCTTCTGTGATGGGCTCGGCATTGGGTGTCATTGTTTCTGCATTTGAAAACCGGCGTCATCTTGCTGAACTGGAAACACTGCGTGCTGATGCGCGCGATATGCAAGTGCTGTGGGGGCAGTATCTGGTCGAAAAAAGTACATGGGCGGCTTATGGCCGTATACATGATATGGCGCTGAATGGATTGGAGATGCAAGCGCCAAGACCTGATCAAATCACTGTGGTGAAGGTGCAGTGATGGTGAAAAAAACAGAACCGATTATTGTGGTTAACAGTAAAAACTGGCGCTTCAAATTTATTGGCGGTTTTATTGCGCTATTGGCGTTGTTATTGATCGGCCGTCTTGCTGATCACCAGGTGCTGATGAATCACGCATTTCTTGAGAAGCAAGGCGAAGCAAGAATGGTTCGCACGGAAAGCATCCAGGCGCACCGAGGGATGATTACCGACAGGAATGGCGAGCCATTAGCGGTCAGCACGCCGGTTGTAACGCTATGGGCTAACCCAAAAGTGTTGGGGCAGGACACAGACAGTTGGCGCGCGGTAGGCCGTGTGATGAACTGGAGTGAAAAGGAACTGCTCGAAAAAATGGCGCAGTACAACGGCAAGGAATTTATGTACTTGCGCCGTCATCTTGCGCCTGCAGAAGCGGAAGCAGTGTTGGCGCAGAATATTGATGGCATTTACGGACAGCGTGAATACAAGCGGTTTTATCCTGCTGGTGAGGTGGTGGCTCATCTGGTGGGTTTTACTGATATCGATGACAAAGGGCAGGAAGGTATTGAGTTGGGGTTTAACGATGCATTGAAAGGTGTGGCTGGTAAGCGTCGTGTTGTCAGGGATTTGAAAGGCCGTATGGTCAAAGACCTGGGTTTACAGCAGCCGGAACAGAATGGCATTGATCTCGCGCTCAGCATCGATCTGCGTTTGCAATATTTCGCTCATACCATTCTGAAGCAGATAGTTACTGATTTTGATGCGCAAGGTGGATCTGCAGTCGTTCTTGATGTTAAGACGGGTGAAATTCTGGCGATGGTTAATTCGCCATCATTCAATCCCAATAATCGTGTTGGTATCAAACCACAACAGATGCGTAATCGTGCATTGGTGGATGTGTTTGAACCCGGCTCCACCATGAAGCCGTTGACGATGTCTGCTGCATTGGAAAGTGGCAAATGGCGGCCTGAAATGGTTGTTGACACGAGTCCAGGCTCCATCAATATTCAGGGCAAATTGCTGAAAGATCACAGCAATTATGGCGTGATTGACCTAACAAAAATTATTGCAAAGTCCAGTCAGGTGGGAACAGTCAAGATTGCCTTGTCACTTGAGCCCAATGCTGTGCGCAATATGTTTCATCGCTTTGGTCTCGGACAGGCAACCGGTACCGGTTTTCCAGGTGAAAGTGTCGGTGTGTTGCCCAGCTATCAGCGTTGGCGAGAACTGGATCGTGCCACCATGGCTTTCGGTCATGGTGTATCCGTAACAACATTGCAATTGGCGCAGGCATACAGCGTTTTTGCTAATCACGGGATGCGGCGGCCCGTATCGCTGTTGCGTCAGGATGAAATAAAAGTTGGCGCACAAGCTTTACCAGATGCCATTGTGCAGCAAATTATTCCAATGATAGAAGCAGTGACCCAGCCAGGTGGAACTGGCACTCGCGCGCGCGTACCGGGGTTTCGTGTCGCAGGCAAAACCGGAACAGTACACAAACTTGGTCCTGGCGGTTATAGCGCGGATCGTTAC